>NZ_JASATC010000047.1:0-40950 GCF_038440135.1 Pseudomonas sp. OTU5201
TGATCAGGCCGACACGTTCCTGTACCGAGACCAGCTGGGTTTCGTATTCCTTGGTGTTTGTCCTGGCGGGCCGGCGCGCCGGGCGCCGGCCCGGTGGGATCATTTCAGGGTGATGGTGGTGTTCACCGCGCCGCCGACATCGTCCTCGTCGAACCAGCGCTGGGTGATGGTCTTGGTCTGGGTGTAGAACAGCACCACTTGCTTGCCGTAGGGGCCGAGGTCACCCAGCTTGGAGGCGCGGGAGCCGCTGAAGGAGAACAGCGGGACCGGCACCGGGATCGGTACGTTGATGCCGACCTGGCCAACGTCAATCTCTTCCTGGAAGTGACGCGCGGCGGCGCCGGAACGGGTGAAGAGGGCGGTGCCGTTTCCGTTCGGGTTGGCGTTGATGAAGGCGATGGCCTCATCCAGGCTGGCGGCATTCACCACGCAGAGCACCGGCCCGAAGATTTCTTCGCGGTAGATGGTCATTTCCGCGGTCACGCCGGAGAAGATGGTCGGACCGACGAAGTTGCCGTCCTCGTAGCCGGGCACTGTCGGGTTACGACCGTCCAGCACCAGCTTGGCGCCTTCCTCGATGCCGGTGGCGATCAGGCCGCTGATGCGGTCCAGCGCGGAGCAGGAGACCACCGGGCCGATGTCGGTGCCCGGCTCGATGCCGGCATTGACCTTGAGGGTCTTGGCCTTTTCCACCAGGTCCGGCAGCCAGTTCTGCGCCTCGCCTACCAGGATCACCACCGGCAGGGCCATGCAGCGCTGGCCGGCTGCGCCGAAGGAGGCGCCCAGCAGGTTGTTCAGGGTCTGCTGCTTGTTGGCGTCGGGCAGGACGATGGCGTGGTTCTTGGCGCCCATCATGCATTGCGCGCGCTTGCCGTTCAGGGAGGCGCGGTTGTAGACGTGAGTGCCCACCTTGGTGGAGCCGACGAAGGACACGGCCTTGATGTCCGGGTGGTCGCAGATGAGGTTCACGGCATCGACGCCGCCATGGATCACGTTCAGCACGCCTTTCGGGATACCGGCTTCCAGCGCCAGTTCAACCAGGCGCATGGTCACCAGCGGGTCCTGCTCGGAGGGCTTGAGGACGAAGGTGTTACCGCAGGCGATGGCCATGGGGAACATCCACAGCGGGATCATCGCCGGGAAGTTGAACGGGGTGATGCCAGCGCACACGCCGATCGGTTGCAGTAGGGTGTAGGTGTCTACGCCATTGGCCACGTTATTGGCCAGCTCACCCATCTGCAGGGTGCCGATGTTGGCGGCGTGCTCCACCACTTCCAGGCCACGGAAAACATCGCCCTCGGCGTCCGGCAGGGTCTTGCCCTGTTCGGCGGTGAGCAGGGCAGCCAGCTCCTTCATGTTTTCGCGGATCAGCTGCTGGTACTTGAGGAAGATGCGGGCGCGGGCGCCGATGGGGGTCTTGCGCCAGGTCTTGAAGGCTTCCTGGGCGGCAGCGACGGCGGCATTCATTTCGTCCTGGGTGGCGAAGGGTACGCGAGCCAGGACTTCCTGGGTGGCCGGGTTGACCACGTCACGCCATTGCTGGGTCTTGGATTCGACGAATTCGCCATTGATGAGCAGCTTGACGCTGGGAACGCTGGAAGAAGTCATTTACGGGTCCTGCCTGCTTTCGTTGGGTCGAGTGAGTCCCCTCGGTGCCAGGCGCCGAGCGGTCGGGTTTTCGGTCGGGAGGCCGGCGTTGGTGCCGGCCGGTGGTCAGCCCTTGAGTTGCGGGAAGTCTTCTTCGAAGTACTCCTGCTCGCCCCGTGCATCGCTTTGGCGGCGCTGCACTTCCATCTGCCGCAGTTCCACCCGGCGGATCTTCCCGGAGATGGTCTTGGGCAGTTCGCGGACGAACTCGATGCGGCGCACCCGCTTGTAGGGCGCCAGGTGTTCGCGAGCGAAGGCGAGGATGTTGCAGGCCAGTTCGGCGTTGCCGGGCTCGTCATGGGCCAGGATCAGGAAGGCCTTGGGCACCGCCAGGCGCACCGGGTCGGGGCTGGGCACGATGGCCACTTCCATCACGGCGGGGTGTTCGATCAGGGCGCTTTCCAGCTCGAAGGGGCTGATGCGGTAGTCCGAGGCCTTGAACACGTCATCGGCGCGGCCGACGAAGGTGATGTAGCCCTCGTCGTCGATCTGCGCGGTATCGCCAGTTCGGTAGTAGCCGTCGCGCATCACTTCGGCAGTTTTCTCCGGGCTGTCCTCGTAGCCGAGCATCAGGCCCAGCGGGCGTACATCCAGGGGCAGGGCCACTTCGCCTTCGTTGCCGGGTTGGCCATCGGGGTCGAGCATGGTCACCCGGTAGCCCGGCAGTGGTCGACCCATGGAACCCGGTTTGAGCTTCTGGCCGGGGGTGTTGCCGACCAGGGCGGTGGTTTCCGACTGGCCGAATCCGTCACGCAGCCACAGGCCCCAGGCGTGATGGATCTGCTCGATGATTTCCGGGTTCAGCGGCTCGCCGGCCCCCACCAGTTCCCGCAGGCGCAGGCGGCCACGGTAGTTGGCCAGGTCCTCCTGGATCAGCATGCGCCACACGGTGGGCGGCGCGCAGAGGCTGGTGATGCCATAGCGTTCCAGCACTCCGAGCAGGGCCGGGGCGCTGAAGCGCGAGGTGTTGTGGATGAAGATGCACGCACCCGCGTTCCAGGGGGCGAATAAGCAGCTCCAGGCATGCTTGGCCCAGCCCGGGGAGGAGATGTTCAGGTGCAGGTCGCCGGGCTGCAGACCGATCCAGTACATGGTGGAAAGGTGGCCGACCGGGTAGCTCTGGTGGCTGTGGAGGACCATCTTCGGCTTGGAGGTGGTGCCGGAGGTGAAGTAGAGCAGCATCGGATCGGCGGCGAGGGTTACGCCATCGGCCTCGAACTCGGCGGAGTATTCCAGGGCGGCGCTGTGTGGAATCCAGCCCTGGGCGTCCTGGCCGACGCTGATGCGGGTGCAGCCTTCGGCCAGACCGTTGAACTTCTCCAGGTTGGCGCTGCCGACCACCAGGTGGCGGACATGGCCGCGCTCGATGCGGTCGCGCAAGTCCTCGGGGGTGAGCAGGGCGGTGGCGGGAATCACCACGGCGCCCAGCTTGAAGGCGGCCAGCATGGTCTCCCACAGGGCGATGTCGTTGCCCAGCATCATCAGGATGCGCTCGCCCCGCTGCACGCCTTGGGCACGCAAGTGGTTGGCGACGCGGTTGGAGCGTGCGGCCAGTTCCTCGAAGCTGTAGCGGCGCTCGCTGCCGTCTTCTTCGACTATCCAGAGCGCCGGCGCCTGGTTGCCCTTGGCCATGTCGTCGAAGTAGTCGAGGGCCCAGTTGAACTCGACCAGTTGCGGCCAGCGGAAATCACGTACGGCGGTGTCGTAGTCGGTGCGGTGGGCCAGCAGGAAGTCACGGGCGGCAAGGAAGGGGAGGCTGTTGGGGGTCATGGTGCGTGCCCTTGATTGTTTTTGTCGGGTCTTTCGGCCTATGGCCGGGTTGGTGAGTTGAGTATAGGTGGGCGCAAATAAAATAAGAACGCGCATAAAAACCGATGCGATGTGCAAAAAAGCCATACCAATGACGTAGCAAGGGACTGCTGAAATGCAACCGGGCCGCGACCAAAACTTCTGGTGGCGGCCCGGCTTGGGGCGACTGCAAGTTAGCGCCAAGCGCTGCTTGTCCTTACCAGAGTGGCAAGGTGTAGCTGAGGATCAACCGGTTCTCGTCGAGGTCGTTGCCGAAGTTGGTCGAGCGTACGGTGGCGTTGCGCCATTTCACGCCGAGGTTCTTCAGTGGTCCGCTCTGCACCACGTAAGCGATGTCGGTGTCGCGTTCCCACTCCTTGCCATCCTCGCGCCCGGCGCCCAGTTCGACATCGTCGCCCGAGAGGTAGCGGGTCATGAAGGTCAGGCCCGGAATGCCCACAGCGGCGAAGTTGTAGTCGTAGCGGGCCTGCCAGGAACGCTCCTCGCGGTTGGCAAAATCGCTGATCTGCACGAAGTTCACCAGGTAGGCGTCGCTGCCGTTGACGTAGGCGAAGCCGGTGTCGCCGCTCATGCGCTGGTAGCCCAAGCCGATGGCGTGGCCGCCCAAGCCATAGGTGAACATCGCGCCGAAGGCCTTGTTATCCACATTGCTGCCACCGTCGTCGGTGGATCGGGCGAAGCGCAGGTCGCTCTTCAGGCTCTGGCCGTCACCCAGCGGCAGCAGGTGGTTCAGGGTCAGGTAATGCTGGCGGTAGAAGTCTTCGAGGCGGCCGTAGCCGTAGCCGGTCGTGAGGGCGTCGTTCCACTTGTAGCTGAGGTTGGCGAAGTCGAAGGCGTCGCTGGTGGTCTGGCGTGCGCGGATGTTCTTTACGCCGACGGTGGTGATGCCCATGTCCTCGTAGTCGGAGGAATCACGCTGGTTGACCTGAGTGAGGCGTCCGGCATCGAAGGTCAGGCCGTCGATCTCCAGGGAGTTGAGCTGGCCGCCCTCGAAGGTCTGCGGCAACAGGCGCGAGTCGTTGGCCAGCAGCACGGGGACTTTGGGCATCAGGGTGCCGAGCTTGAGGGTGCTTTTCGAGGCACGCAGCTTGGCGGTCAGGCCCAATTCGCCGTATTCGTCCTGGGCACGCTTGGGGGCTTCTCGGTCGCGCTTGAGCAGGCCGGATCCGGCGCGGTCTGGGCTGGAGTCCAGCTTCACGCCAAGCAGTCCGATGGCGTCCAGGCCAACGCCGATCTGGCCTTCGGTGAAACCCGACTCATAGCGCAGCAGGAAGCCCTGGGCCCATTCCTCGGCCTTGGCCTGGGGTGCGTTGTCCTGGCGGAAGTCGCGGTTGAAGTAGAAGTTGCGCAGCTCCAGGCTGGCCTTGCCGTCCTCGATGAAGTCCGCCAGGGCGGGGGCGGACAAGCCGAGGGTGCCGCCGACGAGCAGCAGGCTGGAGGTGAGGGTGTGGCGATTCATGGAGGCCTCTTGTTGTTTTTAGTGGACGAGCGAATCCGTATCGGCCCGAGCGCCGGTAACGGGGTGAGTCGGAATTGAAAAGGGGCACGCCCCAAAGGAGCGACGGGCGTGCCCGCTAACCTGTCTGCGCGAGACGCGTCAGTGGTTGCTGGCGGCGGCGGCCCCCAGGCCGGTCTGGGCGCGCACGAACTGGTCGGCGTAGGCGGCGCGTTCGCGACTGGCGCGGGCGCTTCGGTCGAGGTTGGAGACGACGACTATCACCAGGAAGGCCAGTGGCATGGAGAACAGCGCCGGTTGGTCATAGGGGAAGATCGCCTCGGCATGACCGAGTACCCCGACCCACACCGCGGGCCCGCAGATCACCAGGGCCATGGCGCTGACCAGGCCGGTGAGGCCGCCGCAGAGGGCACCACGGGTGGTCAGGCCCCGCCAGTACATGGCCATGATCAGTACCGGGAAGTTCGCCGAGGCGGCCACGCCGAAAGTCAGGCCCACGAGGAAGGCGATGTTCATCTGCTCGAAGAGAATGCCCAGGCCTATCGCGACCAGGCCGATGGCGACGGTGGCAATGCGCGACACGCGCATCTCGTCCTTCTCGCTGGCGCGGCCTTTCTTCAGCACGGTGGCGTAGAGGTCGTGGGAGATGGCGGAGGCACCGGCCAGGGCAAGGCCCGCGACCACGGCGAGGATGGTGGCGAAGGCCACGGCGGAGAGGAAGCCGAGGAACAGGTTGCCGCCTACCGCCTGGGCCAGGTGCATGGCGACCATGTTGCCGCCTCCGACAATGGCGCCGCCCAGCTTGCCGTCGACGAAGTACTGAGGATCGGTGCCGACGATGACGATAGCGGTGTAGCCGAGCACGCAGACCACCAGGAAGAAGAACCCGATGAACAGGGTGGCGAAGAGCACCGAGCGACGCGCCTCCTTGGCGTTGGGCACGGTGAAGAAGCGCATGAGGATGTGCGGTAGGCCGGCGATGCCGAACACCAGACCAAGCGACAGGGATACCGCACTGATCGGGTCTGCCAGCAGGGAACCGGGACCCATGATCTTCGCACCGCTGGCGTGAACGGCGACAGCGCGCTCGGCCAGCTCTTCGAAACTGAAACCGAACTCGCTCATGGCCATCAGCACCAGGGTGGTGCCGCCGGCCAGCAGCAGGACGGCCTTGATGATCTGCACCCAAGTAGTGGCGATCATGCCGCCGAAGATGACATAGACCAGCATCAGCACGCCGACCACCACCACGGCCAACTGATAGTCCAGGCCGAACAGCAACTTGATCAGTTGGCCGGCGCCGACCATCTGCACCACCAGGTAGCAGCACACCACGGTCAGCGAGCCAATCGCGGCGAAGCTGCGCACACTCACCTGGTCCAGCCGGTAGGAAACGATGTCGGCGAAGGTGTACTTGCCGAGGTTGCGCAGGCGCTCGGCCATCAGGAAGGTGACGATGGGCCAGCCGACGAAGAAGCCGATGATGTAGACGAAACCGTCGTATCCCTTGGCGAATACCAGGCTGGACAGCCCCAACAGGGTGGCCGCCGACATGTAGTCGCCGGCGATCGCCAAGCCGTTCTGGAAGCCGGAGATGCCGCCGCCGGCGGTGTAGAAGTCGGCGGCGGAGCGGGTGCGGCGGGCCGCCCACCAGGTGATGGCCAGGGTGGCGAGGACGAAGACGAAGAATATACCGATGGCATGCAGGTTGAGCGGTTGCTTCTGCGCTGTGATGGTGTCGGCAAAGCTGCTCAGCGGTGCCAGGGCGAGGAGGGCGAGGAGGGCTTTCATGCTTGGCCCTCCGCGAGGATTTCCGCGCTCAGTGCATCGAAGCGGGTGTTGGCGTGGCGCACGTACCAGGCGGTCAGCAACCAGCAGAGGATGATGATGGCCGCGCCTACCGGGATGCCGCGGCTGAGGTGACTGCCCTCATAGAGTGGCAGGTGCAGCCAGCCGGGTACGAAGGCCACCAGCATGATGAACAGGTAATAGATCGCTAGCACCAGGGCGCTGAGGGACCAGGCGAGGATTGCGCGCTGGCGGGCCAAGCGCTGGAACTTCGGATTGGCCATGATGCGCTCATAGGCCGGGGAGTGGGGGGAGTGGTGAGGTGTCATATCGGGCTCCGCTTTAGTTGTTGTTGTCGTGCCTTTCGCTGCTGCCTTTTTTTGGCCATGCAGCATTCCCGGCAGCGCCCCTGGGGGCGTCGCCAAGTTCTTCGTCATTGCTCGAAATTTGGTAGTCGTTACTGACCGTCGCCCCCTCCTGGGGCCTGCAGTCGGTGGACGCAATGGGAGGGTTCGGCGTGGCGGCCGTGGTCCGAACGGCCGGCCGTGGGTTGGGGAATGGGGAAACTGAGGGCGGCCCGGCAGGCGCTGGTCATCCTTGATGGGAGCGCCGGGAGTGCGGCGCTCTGGCAAGGCATGCGCCTGGCATGAAGGCCGGGAATCAGGCATGTGCTCATGCTCTTAGCCCTGAGTTCTTGTCGGTTGAGGGGCTGACACGGCCGCGAAGAAAACACTTGGCCGTGGGGCGATGGCTGTGAGTATATGTAGGTATTCATCCACTAATGAACAGGCAAAAATCCCTGATGGACATGCAAAAAAATTCCAGGCTCGATCAGGTGAAATGGGATGACCTCCGATTCTTCCTGGAAGTAGCGCGAACCCGCACGGCAACCGCTGCCGCCCGGCGCCTGGGGGTCGACTACACCACCGTATCCCGGCGCGTACGCGCCCTGGAGCAGGCGCTTGGCGCGCTGCTGTTCGAGAAGTCACGGGCCACTGGTTTCGTCCTCACGGTGGAGGGCCAGCACCTGCTGGGCCACGCCGAGACGCTGGAGAGCACATTGCAGGCGGCGTGCGAGCAGGTTTCCGGCACGCGACTGGGGCTTTCCGGTCATTTGCGCATCGGCTGCACCGAAAGCTTCGGTTCGTACTTCGTCACGGCGCAGATGAGCCGCTTCCTGGAGCGCTATCCGCATATCTCCGCCGACATCCTGCCGGTGCCGCACTTCGTCAACCTTTCACGTCGCGAAGCCGACATCGCCATTACGCTGGAACGGCCCGAGCGCGGCCCTTATGTCTGTTCCAAGCTGGCCGATTACCGTCTACGCCTATACGCCTCACCCGAGTATCTGGCGGCGCATCCGCCTATCGAAACGCGTGACGATCTGGCCGGGCATCCCTTCATCACCTACGTCGAAGACCTGGCCTTCAGCCCCAAGTTGCTGTACCTGAACGACCTGTTGCCCGGCGCCATGAGCCAGTTGCGCAGTACCAGTGTCATCGCCCAGTACCAGGCCGCCTTGCAGGGACGGGCGCTGGCCATCCTGCCGTGCTTCCTGGCCGGACCCGACCCGCGCCTGCGCGAGGTCTTGCCGGAGCAGGTCGATGTCATCCGCCAGTTCTGGCTGTCCTACAGCGAGGATCTGCGCAAGCTAAAGCGCATTACCTTGGCCGCCGAATACTTGCGCGCCTGCGCTGACCTCAACAGCCCGCTGCTGATGGGCGAGGCCGCGGAGATGCGGTACCTGCCGGCCGACTGACGTCGCGAATGCTTGCCGTAGCGCCAGGCCAGCGGTGAGCTGACTGTAGCCACCGCCGTAACCCTCGGCTTTGATTTGCGCCAGCAGCAAGTCGACTTTAGGCGCCTGCTCCAGCATTGCGTGAAAGGCACTCAGTTTGTTGAAGACCGCGCGGCGTTGGTACATCGGCTGCTTGGCCTCCGGTGCCTTGACCCACTTGCGAGTCGTGTTGCGCTCCAACCCGGTGTGCGTGGTTATCTCATGCCGCGAGTGATCCGAGGGCCAAACAATAGAAGAACAGGGCAATGGCGCTCAGAACAAGGTGATCTGTTTACTGTGGCGCCAGCCCCGACCGGCTTCGTGGTGATGCCTAAGCGCTGGGTGGTGGAGCGGACTCATGCCTGGAATGAGAGGGCTCGGTGACTGATCATGCACCACGACCGACTGCTCGCCGTGAGCGAGGCGTGGGTGTGGCTGGCCGAGGCACACATATTCGCACGCCGACTGACGACATGATTTTGTCTACACCCTCCTAGGCCTCCGTCCAGATGAACCAAGGGCCCATATCAAGACTGGCGGATGGATATCTTTTTGTCAGAAACGATGTTCAGTGCTTCTCGTTCACGCCGAAACTGCATGATTTCGGGCAATCTTTCTTCAATCCAGTCAGCCAACACCTGGACATGCGCCGCTACTTCCTGACCAAGTGGCGTCAGGCTGTATTCCACATGGGGCGGTACTACGGGAAGCGAGTATCGTGCCACGAAGCCATCCCCCTCTAGTCCTTGGAGGGTCTGGGCAAGCATCTTTTCGCTGACGCCGCCAATCTTTCGGCGCAGGTCGCTGAATCGATGGACCCCGTCTACCAGGATGATCAGCACGAGCACGCCCCAGCGGCTTGTCACGTGCTTGAGTACTTCCCGCGACGGACATTCAGCACTCAGCAATTCTCCGCGCCTTGCTTGCGTAGAGAAGGCGGTGAGAGGTGGCTCATCTTGCGTTTTCATCATACTAACCTTTATGTATGTACTTACTTTTAGTTTGTTAGTGGGGGTATGGTGACGCCTCCACTCCGACTAAACAAGGTGAAAACTGATGATCGCCATTACGGGTGCCTCTGGACAGCTCGGCCGATTGACTATTGAGGCACTACTGAAGCGCCTGCCGGCTTCGGAAATTATTGCCCTCGTCCAGGATCCGAAAAAGGCTGAAGACCTCGCCGAACAACGCATCGGGGTGCGCCAGGCTGACTACAATCGGCCGGAAACTCTCCGGGAGGCTCTGGTTGGGGTTAACCGATTGCTGTTGATTTCTTCCAGTGAGGTGGGGCAACGAGCCGCGCAACACCGCGCAGTGATCCACGCTGCGAAGCAGGCAGGTGTCGAGTTGCTGGCCTATACGAGTTTGCTTCATGCCGATAAATCAGCGTTGGGCCTTGCGACTGAACATCGAGATACGGAACAGGCCCTGAGAGAATCGGGTATTCCACATGTCCTGTTGCGTAATGGCTGGTATCACGAGAACTACACCGCGGGTATCCCGGTCGCTCTGGAGCATGGTGCGTTGCTGGGTTGTGCCCAGAATGGCCAGATCGCTTCCGCCGCCCGCGCTGACTATGCCGAAGCGGCAGCTGTGGTGCTCACCAGTCAGGACCAGGCGGGACGCGTCTACGAGCTGGCCGGAGAGCCCGCATACACGCTCACCGAATTTGCAGCTGAGGTAGCGCGTCAAGCAGGCAAGACGGTCGTGTATTCGAATCTATCTGAGTCCGATTACCGAACTGCACTGATCAATGCAGGCCTTCCGGATGGTTTTGCGGCATTGCTGGCGGACTCTGATGCAGGGGCAGCCAAGGGGCATTTGTTTGATTCCTGTGGCGACCTGCGCATGCTGATCGGCCGTCCAACCACCCCGATATCGAAAGCCATTGCGGCAGCAATCGGCGGTTGAAACAGTGTTTCTGGCTTCTGAGTGAGGTCCGGGAGGACAACCCGGGCGTCCCGTGCCCCTCAAGATGTGGCGGGTAGTGGCCTAACCCGCTGCCGCTTGCCCGGCGGGGCGCACTCTATTGGATGACTATCAGCTTCCTGGTGCCGGCGTCTTGTTGGGGGCCAAACAGTGCGAGGGCAACGGCTCAAGGATGAGTTCAATCAAGTACTGTCGCGGGCATATCACCGTGCTGGACCGCCCCAAACTCGAGGAGTTGAGTTGCGAGTGTCACGCCGTCGTCAGATAAGAGACCGACCGTCTTCTACCTTACGCGCTCCCAATTCAGCTCAAGAAACAGGACGAGCACTTTAGAGTGGCGTACGGCTAGCCTATGTCTGCTCCGGAAACCTGTTCTGTCCCTTTCTGAGTGGGCACGCCAATAAACGCCCTCAATTAGCGCAGCCATCCTTTACGTTTGATGTATACAAGCGGAAGAATCGCTGCCGTCAGTGTCAGCCCCATCGAATAGATGAAACCGTACTCCCACGAAAGCTCTGGCATTACGGCGAAGTTCATGCCGTAAAAGGTGCCCACCAATGTCGGAGGAAGGAAGACCGCAGTGATAATCGTGAAGATCTTGACGATCTGATTCTGCTTGACGTTGAGGATATTCGTCACGCCGTTTTGCAGGTAGCGGACTTTTTCGTGTTCGAAATAGGCATGCTCCTTCACCCCTGCAACGTCGGCGGCAAGTTCGTTAACAACTGCCTGTAATTCCGCTTCGCTGACGTTATCGACCTCGCCACTGAGATAGCGCACAGCGCGCGCAAGCGACAACAGCGCTTCGATGCACAACGAAATCAATTCTTCTTTTTCGTTGAGGCTACGCATCGTTTCGATCAGGTCCGGCACACCGAGCTCTTTACCACTGGAGTCGTAGCCATCGGATATTTCATCGATTTCCTCGGTACTTTTTTCTAGTTCGTCAGCTATGCGGTCGATGACGGCGTCAGCCCCATCGTTGGCCATCTGCAGTAATACGCGTAGCACTCCTTTCGGACTGTGGGTACTGGCAGGTTTGCGATGCAAGCGTTGCAGAGCGACTTCGAAGGGACGGAAGTCCGCATCATCGGAGAGGATTGCTACCACCTGTTCGCCCAGCGCGAAGGTCACATCTCCAAAACTAGGAGTTCCGTTTCCACCCAGCGCGAGCAGCTTGGAACGCATATACAGAAAATTACCGTCCTCTACGACACTACTGCTTTTAGGGGCAGTTTCAATGCCAAAACGCCGCTGCAGACTCGTACTCTCCTCGGTCGTGGGTGCGTTGACCTCAAGCCAAACCACCTCACTGTCATGTTCTGCCTGGGGTAGCCCCTGGACGATGGAAAGTGATGCGTGATTCCTCAGAATGCTTCGGATCATCTTTGAGTACTCATGCGCTTGGCGGTATGTGGGCAAGTACTCTTATCTTGCCTTTGATTTTTGCGTGGTATGGGAAGGCGAAGTCGATGATGTTGTCGTCTCCTGCTCAGACGGTTGCGTGTAGTGCACCACCGACATGACTATGGCGAGCAACAGGTACAGGGCGATCACCGCTACGATGACTTCGTTCTCAAGGCTATTGCGACTTGGTGGGTGATTCTTTCCCATGGCAAGCTCCTGGACTCGCCTCTCAGAATGGCGAAAGGCTCCCATATCGACAGAGTAGCGCTCGCTGCCAGCGAAGGTTGAATCGGGCATCAGCGGTGGGTATTTCTGGGGGGACAAGAGACTCAAGAGACAGCAGAAACCATCGGGCTGAGCAAGGGCGCGAGGATATGTGTTTTGCAGGCGGCTGACCTCTGGCGGCGATCCGCTCACAGTCCCATTACCGGCTCGGTCTCCGGAGCTGGCAGCAGAAAGAAGAACAGTCCCTGAGGTGGGGCGACCAGTGTGTCGGTGATCTTGATGCTGCTGCCCTTGTGGCGCTTCTTCTTGCTGTCTTTGTCCTCGGCGAGGAGATCACCGTTGGAGACGGCGATGTCCAGCGCCTGCTTGACCCGCGACTCGTCCGCCATCGTGTAATTGGCCAGCGCAACCTTGATGCAGCCCACCACTGGGTTCTAGGTCATTTCCATCCATTCGATGCTGGTCTGCGTACTCAGGACACCGTCAGTTCTGTCGCGCGTCAGGGCGGGCCGGGTAGGTCGGGCAGTTCGACGTGTTCCTCACTGCGGCCGTAGACATCGTCCAGGCGGGTGATGTCATCTTCGCCAAGGTAGCTGCCGGTCTGCACTTCGATGAGCACCAGCGGAATCTTGCCGGGGTTGCTCAGCCGGTGGACCGACGCAATGGGGATATAGGTGGACTGGTTCTCGGTAAGCAGGAACACCTTGTCGTCACAGGTGACCTGGGCGGTGCCGGAGACCACGATCCAGTGCTCGGCGCGGTGATGGTGCATCTGCAGCGAGAGCTGGCCGCCGGGGTTGACCGTGATGTGCTTGACCTGGAAGCGCCCACCGGTATCGACCGAGTCATAGGAGCCCCAGGGCCGGTAGACCTGGCAGTGGTTCTCGGTTTCGCTGCGCCCCTGTGCCTTGAGCCTTTCGACCAGTTGCTTGACCTCCTGCACGCGGTCTTTTCTGGAGATCATGATGGCATCCTTGGTTTCCACCACGACGATACCTTCCAGGCCGATCACCGAGACCAGCTTTCCGATGCCATGCACCAGGCAGTTGCGGCTGTCCTGGAGTACCACATCGCCCTTGATGACATTGCCGTCGGCATCTTTCTCGTGCACGTCCCAGATCGACGCCCAGCAGCCGACGTCGCTCCAACCGGCGTCCAGCGGCACCACGCAGGCGCGCGCCGTCTTCTCCATCACCGCATAGTCGATGGAGTTTTCCGGGCAGCTGGCAAAGGTGGTTTCGTCTATCTCGATGTACTCGCCGTTCCGCTTGCTGTGTTCCAGTGCCTGCTGGCAGGCATCGTGGATCTCGGGGGCGTGCTCCTTCAGTTCCTCGAGGTAGCGGCTGGCCTGGAACAGGAACATGCCGCTGTTCCAGAAGTAGTCGCCGGATTGGACGAACTCCCTGGCGCGTTGCGCATCGGGCTTCTCGACGAACTGGGCGACGCGACTGACCCCCTCCGGCAATTGCGCGTCGGGCTCGGAGCGAATGTAGCCGTAGCCGGTTTCCGGCCTGCTCGCCGGCACGCCGAACAGCACCATCTCGCCGTTCTCGGCGGCGTCGCTGGCAAGCGCCACGGCTTGCTGGAAGGCCTCCTGGTTTTCCAGCACATGATCGGAGGGGAGCACCAGCAGCAGTTCGTCGCGGCCGTCGTTGCTCAGTTGCATGGCGGCGATGGCCACCGCCGGCGCGGTATTGCGACCGAAGGGTTCGAGCAGGATCGCCTGGGTGGTGAACTTCAGTTCGGCGAGCTGATCCTGGACGATGAAGCGGTGGTCTTTGTTGCAGACCAGCAAGGGTGCCTGCATGCCTTCGAACGCCAGGCGCTGCAGCGTCTGCTGGAACAGCGTGTGCTCGCCGGTGAGGACGAGGAATTGCTTGGGGAATTGCCGGCGCGATAGCGGCCAGAGTCTCGAGCCGCAACCACCTGACAGAATGACGGGGATCATGGGGTCTCTCCTGTTGTGAACTTGAAGTTGTTGCATGGCCTCTGCCCTCACTCATTGGCCAGTGGGCGTTTGACCCAGACCGGCGCGAGCCTGCCGCCGCTGCTGGTGACGTACAGGCACACGACCTCGCCGCGATCGAGGGAGACCGGCTTCAGGTCACTGACTTTCTGGTTGCCGGCGAACAGCGCCAGGTTGACCTTGACCGGGTTGATCTCGCGGTCGCCATAACTCTGCGGAGCGACGTTCTCCACCACCGCGGTCTTGCCGTCGGCGGTTTTCAGGCTCAGTGACTTGTCGCTGAGGTTCTGCACCCGAACCAGGGCCTTCTGCTTGTTCCGGTAGGGCTTCTCTTCCACCAACCGCGGCTGGCCAGTGGGCAGGTTGACCAGGGTGTAGAAGCGGCCCGCACCGAGCTGCACCGGCAGGCTCTGGCTGCCGACCTGGGCGCTGTAGTTGCCGCCGGGAAGGAAGCTGAAATCGGTGCTGGCCAGTGGGCCGACATCCTCGAGCCTGGCGCTGCCGACATTGGCGCTGACCTCCTGGTTGCTGGCGTTGTACAGGCGCACGAAGGTCGAACCCTTGGGTGCGGCGGGGCCGTAGAGGGCGGCGTCGTCGGCTTGTGCCTGCCAGGTGAACAGGCTGGCGAACAGCAGGGCGCCGGTGGCGATCAGAGGGTGCCTTGAGCGTGGGTGGGTCATGGGTTTCATGGTCGGTTGCTCCTCGAGGGGCCGAATCGATCGGCCTGGGTAGCCAGGCGTCGACCTGCCGCGCCATCGGCCTCGAGCTGGTCGATCCAGGTCGGATCGAATTGGCTTAGGTCGGGGGCCATTGGCAGGTAGCGTTCGGGGAACTCCCAGATCAGCAGTTGCGGCGGGGAGTCCTTGAACGCGTCGGATTGCAGGTACTTGAGCATCGGCAGCAGCGGTCCCTGGCCGCTTTCGGCGAAGTTGAGGATGTCGCTGCCCAGGGCTTGGCGCAGGGCGCCGAGGAAATTCCAGTCGGGCGCGGCGCTGTAGCTGGTGCCGACCAGCACCACCGGGAAGCGGATATCGGCGAACAGTGCGGTGGCGTCGTCGCCGGGGCCGGAAGCCAGGCTGTGGGTTCGACGCGGCTGCAACTGGTCCGGTGGCGGCAGCAGGCCGCTGAACAGCGGATCGAGCGGGAGGAAGCGCACCAGGTCGCCCAGGTAGGGCTTGCCGGCGGCCTGTTCGGTGACGAAGCGCTGCCGCTTGCCAGCCAGCGGCGCATGGCGTTGCACGGCCCGGGCAAGGTGTTGGGCAACCCGCTCGGCGCCGTGTGGGGTCCAGTGCGTATCGGTACGCAGGAACAATGCATCCCTGGCCTTCTCCTGCTGCAGGTTGGCGAGCAGGTCGGGGGCGAGGATGCCGTTGCAGTGCGCCGCGTCGTGCAGCCGCCGGTAGAGCCCGCGCTGTTGCCGGCCCGGCCGCTCCTCGCCGAGGTGCTCCGGGTACAGGCGTGCCTTCGCCGGGACGATCGCCAGCAGCAGCTTCACCCCATACTCGTCGAGCCGCTGCTGGACGCCCCGGATCAGCCTGAGGTTGGCCTCGATATGCTGCATGCCGTGGGCCACAGGCTTGAACTCTTCATCACTGAACAGCCAATCGTGACGGCCCAGCATCACCCCCGGCCGGCCTTCGTCGAAGACGCTGTAGTCCAGTGCCGCCCATAGGTTGGTGCCAGGGCGCTTGAGGGGGAACTTCGCTTCGTAGTGGGTTTCCACCGCCTTGGCCAGGGTGCCATCGAGCAGGGACGCATCGGCAGGCAGGCTGACGTCCATCAACCCACGCAGTGACCAGGCGCCGATCCCCAGCAGCGGGGCCAGGAACAGGGCGATATGGGCAAGGCGTGAGGTCGGACTCATGACGCGCCTCAGAACTGGAAGTACAGGAAGGGCGAGTAGCTCTGCGCCGAGAGCTTCAGCACCGAGGCGCAGAACAGCAGGAGCAGCAGTGGGCGCTGCAGCGCGGCGGACCAGGCCAACAGGCGGCCGCTTCGGCTGGCGCTGACGGCAGGTGGCAAGGCCTCTCCGGGCGGCTCTTCGGCAGCGACCTTGGGTGCGGCATGGGCGAGCGGCTTGCTATAGAAATCGTGCAGACCAAAGAGCGCGAGACTGGCATAGGCGACTACCAGGGTGACGACCTGGAGGTCGGTGAGGCCCGCCTGGCCGAACTCCGATAGCTGCCAGCCGCCGAAGCTGAACATCGCCTGGTACATGCGCGCGGCGACCTGCAGGTTCTCCGCGCGGAACAGTACCCAGCCGAGAATCACCACCAGGAAGGTGGCGCCCCACTTCAAGGGGTTGAAACGCTGCGGTGCGGCGTCGACGCCAAATGCGCGCTCGATCGCCAGCCAGAGGCCGTGCCAGGCGCCCCAGAGCACGAAGGTGAAGTTGGCGCCGTGCCACAGGCCGCCGAGCAGCATGGTCAGCATCAGGTTGCGATAGGTGGCGAGGGTGCCACCGCGGTTGCCGCCGAGGCTGACGTAGAGGTAGTCGCGCAGCCAGGTCGACAGGCTGATGTGCCATCGCCGCCAGAATTCGCTGATCGACTGGCTGATATAGGGCTGCTTGAAGTTCTCCAGAAAGCGGAAGCCCATCATCAGGCCGAGGCCGATGGCCATGTCGCTGTAGCCGGAGAAGTCGAAGTACAGCTGCGCGGTGTAGGCCAGAGTGCCGAGCCAGGCATCGGCGGCACTGGGGTTTTCCAGGGCGAAGCAATGGCTGACCAGCGGCGCCAGGGTATCGGCGATGAACACCTTCTTGATGAATCCCTGCATGAACCGGGTGCAGCCCTCGGCGAACTTGTCGAGGTTATGGGTGCGGTGGTGGAACTGGCCGGCCAGGTCGCGGAAACGCAACACCGGGCCGGCGATGAGGTGCGGGAAGATCGCCACGAAGGCGGCGAAGTCGATCAGGCGATGGGTGGCCGGGGTGTCGCCGCGGTAGACGTCGATGATGTAGCTGATCGACTCGAAGACGTAGAAGGAGATACCGATCGGCAGCAGGATGTGGCTGATCACGAAGGGTTGCATACCCATCGTGGCGATCAGCGCATTGAAGCTGTCGACGCCGAAATTGGTGTACTTGAAGTAGCCGAGGATGGCCAGGTCCGCCGCCACGCCGAGCAGCAGCCAGTGCCTGGCGGACAGGGTGCGTACGCCCGCGGCGCCGACCTTGAGGCCGATCCAGTAGTTCCACAGGGTCACCACGGCGAACAGGGCGAGGAAGTCGACCCGCCACCAGGCGTAGAACAGATAGCTGGCGATCAGCAGCAGCAGGTTGCGATAGCGTGCCCCGCACAGGTAGTACAAGCCGAGAAAAGTCGGCAGGAACAGAAACAGGAACACGTTGGATGAAAACACCATCCGCGTTTCCTCCATTGAAGAACTGTCAGGGCCAAGCGGCCCACCCGTTTCTCCCCTGGTGTTGCAAGGTCGTGCGCCCCGCCGCCTCTAGGCGCGATCGGGGGTGTTGCGCCGCCCCGTGTGTGGGGCGGATACAGGTTCTTCGTTTGCCGCGGATGCGTCCGCCGTACACACCCTGTTTGTCTCAGCCCTTCCTCGCTGCCGAGGGATCGAACAATCGGGTCAGGTCGCCGCCGAGGCGGAAGTTCCTGAACGGCTGCATCGACTGCTTCCACTTCAGCGTTTCTGCGCTGCAGCGGTAGAGCGTGCAGTAGGGTTCCAGCCAGGCGAACTTGCCGTCTTCCTTGAGCTCGGACATGGCCTGGCGCTTGCCTGCCTTGTCGGCGAAGGCGTCCGGGTCATCGAGGCCCTGCAGCACCCGCTCGGCCAGGCGGCGCAGCGCGGCGTCGTGGTCTTCGCGCAAGTCGACGCCGTTGGCCTGCGCGAAGGCGGCGATCATCGCCAGGGGCGGCAGGCTGTAGTTGTGGTAGGCGAGGGCGCGCTGCTCGCGCTTGAGTTCGTTGGGCAGGAAGCCGTCCCGGTCGACCTGGCCGGCGGCCACGCGGAACTGCGCCACCGACCAGTCGAAGAGGTCGCTGCGGTCGGTCGCCACGGCGGTTGCCATCACCGACCAGGCGGCCCAGTAGGAGTGGTTGTTGATCTCTTTCAGCGGCAGGTCGCTCCAGTCCTTGACCGTCTGCTCGGCCAGCTTGACGAACCACGACTCGATCAGCCGGCTCTGCCGGGCATAGGGTTCGAGTGGTTGCGACCTTGAGAACTTCAGCCGCAGCCAGGCGGCGGACAGGCTGCCCAAGGCCCATTTGCGCATGGACTTGCCGGTGTGGTTGAAGTTGGTGGACAGCAAGGCGTTGGCCCGGGCCCAGTCACCGAGCCACTGCAAGGTGCATTGCAGGCTCTGGGGCTGGCCATCGCGCATGTAACGCATCACCTGTTTGTTGACGCCGCGTTCGAGATCGTTGATGGCCTTGGTCTTCGCGCGGAATTCCTCTTCGGCCTCGCGATTGAGGGTCGCGCGCGCCCCGTCGGAACCTTCGTACTTGCTGCGGAAGACCAGGGCGTCGGTATAGGGCTTCGGCGTCGCCAGGGTGCAGTCCTGCGGGTCACCTTTCCTGTCTCGTTCGACCGCGGCGTAGTACCCGGGCGGCGGCACCAGTCCGGCGCCCTGCACGGCGCCGCTGACGAGCAGGGTGCAGGCCAGGAGGCCGGGCAGCAGGCGTTGCGCGTGCATCATGTGCTCCTCATGGCTTGCTCTGGGCCGTCTGCTGCGCCGGTGCGGTGAAACGGTTGCGCTGGCACACCTTGACCTCGACCTCGAGCGGCTGGCTGCCCGCTGCCGGTCCTTGCAGCTCGAGGGAGAGCAGGATCAGGTCGGCCCAGTCCGAATCCGAGCGCAATTCGAAGGCGAAGCGTCCGTCGGTCTCGCTGGACCTGGGTTTCTCGATCTTCAGCGTCTCTCGCCGGCCGTTGAGGTGCCAGAGGGAGGCTTGCAGGGTCTTCACCGAGGTATCGGCGAAGCGGATATCCACCTGGTATTGGCCGTTGCGTACGTTCTTCAGGCCGTCCTGGCCGTTGACCAGCACCTCATTGCTGCCAGGGCGCAGCTTAGTCTTGGCCGAGAGTATCGCCGGCTTGCCGACGCAGCCGTTGTCGAGCATGGCGAAGATCTGCCGGTAGATGGTTTCCTGGTCCAGGCGGTAGAGCGGTGAGAATTCCCAGATCAGGATCTTCGGCGGGTTGTTCAGGAAGTCCTGGCTGCCGAGCAATTGCAGCATGGCCTCTTCCAGGCCACCGCCGGGCAAGGCGGCATTGAACACGTCGGCGCCCAGGTGTTCGGCGAGGAAGCCGGCGAAGTTGTAGTTGGGCCCGCTATGGCTGGTGCCGATCAGGACGATCTCCGGGGTGCCGGTATCGCCGAAGAGCTCGTCGTTGCCGCTCGCAACCTTCGGTTCGGTGACGAACTGGTCGGTGTATTCAGGGGCGTAGCTGATGTTGCACAGCTGCCCGGCGACCTTGTGCAGGGTGCCTCTCTTGCCCATGCGGCCGACCACCTTGCTGACGAATTCGCGTTTGGGGATGTCCTGGTAGGCAGGCAACTGCTTGATGGTGTCCGCCACCAGCCTGGCGGTGCGATCCGCGCCATAGGGGGTCCAGTGCTGGTCACCGCGGAAGTAGAAGGCACGCTCTTCCTTTTCGCCGGCCAACTGTGAAAGGTCCGGCACGGCGAAGCCCATCCGCCGGAAGCGGCCGAGCATGGCCTGGTAGTTGGTCAGCGCCCGTTGATAGTCGAAGCTGGCCATCTGCGCGGGATTGAGCTTGTCGCGATTGACCAGGCCGCGAGTCGGTTGATAGACCAGCACCACCTCGATGCCCTTGCTCTGGAAGGCATCGTGCAGGCGTTGCAAGCGACGGTAGCCGGCCGGAGAGGTTTTGAACTCGGTGCGCAGGTCCTCGCGGGTGCGGAACAACCAGTCACCCTGGGCCTGCACCAGGGTGACGAAGTTCTTCTGGTAATCGGTGGTGTACAAGTTGGGGTTGTGTGCCGCCGGGCACAGGCTGCAACAGGGCGTTGCCCGATAGACCGGGCCTTCAGCCTGCACGGCACTGGCGGCAAGCATCATCAGGATCAGCGGCAGGTAAAACAGTGGAGTTGCGTTCATAGGGTCACCTCAGTCCTGAAGTCCTGCCTGGCTTTCCACCAGGCCGATTCGCACGGCCTTGCGCTGGCGCACCAGCAGATCGAGGATTTCGTTCTGGCGCTCGCCCAGGATGCCGCTGAGGCTGATGCCCGAGGATTTCCCCGGCAGCGCCATGTCCACCCGGTACAACTCGATGGAGAGCGGCGAATCGATTGTCAGCGGGGTGCTGCCGTTGCCGGACAGCTGACCGCCGACCAGGGTCATCGACACCTTGGTGTCGTAGGGGTCGATCTTGAGGTTGCGGCGCTTATCGGTGAGCTTCCTGGTGTGTCCGTATACGCCGCTCAAACCATTGCCGACGACGAAGTTCTCGTACAGGCGGATATCCACGCTGTTGCGCAGGCGGATACCGTGGCGGGCATTGCCGATCACCCGGTTGCCCCACAGCAGGTTGTCGGAGCTTTCGTAGAGAGTGATGCCATCGGCCCGGTTCTCGTACACCTCGTTGTAGGCCACCAGGTTGTTGCGGCTGTTTCGGTCGAGGACGATGCCGGAAAGCTGGTTGTCATGGATCTGGTTGTTGAAGATCCAGCTGTGGTCGACCTCGCGGGAAATGATGATGCCGTGCTTCTCGCGGGTCCCGCTCACGGTGTTGTTGGCGATGACCAGCCCCTGCGAGCGGTCGTGCGGGTCGATTCCGTAGACCTGGCTGTCGCGGTAGGTATTGCCCTTGAGCACCACATCCTTGGCTTCGTAGCAATAGAAGCCGAACCACAGGTCGGCGAACTCGGAATCGAGGAGCCAGCCCGTGGGCGCAGCACGGCGCAGGCGTCTGCTGATGTCCGGCGTGTGCTGCGACAGGGACATGCCATAGGACTTGTTGCTGTTGTAGCCGAGGCTACCGAGGAAACTGTTGACGATGTAGGTCTCGGTGCCGCCCCAGGACAGCACGAACGGGCGGAATTCCCCGGGTTTGCGCAGGGTCGCCGCGGCATTGTCCTTTTCCCGCCAGCCGATGATCTTGCTGTCGGTGACGAACAGCTTGCCGTCGTTGATCAGGAAAGCGCCGCGCTCCTGCGACAGGCGCAGGGTCTGGCGGTCGATGTGCAAGGTCGCACCGTGGGCCACGACGATCGGCAACCGTGCCAGGTAGATGCCCTCGGCGGCGTTGTTGAAATGCTGCTTGGGCAGCTTCTTCGCCAATGTGGCGAGGTCGACGTAGCCGCCTTCGATGAAGATCGCCTGCGGCATGCCACGCTGGCGCCTGACCCACTCGGCGAGGCGATTGTTGCCACCGACGAATTGCTTCAGCGTGTCCTGTTGCAGCATGCGCCGCAGCGTCACCCGGCCGGTTTGGTCGCGTTGGATCCTGGCCTGCACGGCTGCGGCGGTGTAGCCCGACAGGTCCGGCAACTTGGGTACGGCCAGGCTCAGCGGCCCGACCGGCACACTGGTAACGGTGTAGGTCGGCGCCTTGCGAACCTCCTGGGCAGTGGTGTCCACCGATGGCGCGCTCGGCTGTCCCGCCGGTGCACTGCTGGTCAGCAATGCCCCAATCACCAGGACCACCGTGGAGCAGCATGCGCGCCACCGGGTGTACATCTTTGCAGTCCTCCTCAGCTCATGGGCGTCAGAATCGCCAGATCACGTCCACTATGGCGCGGTGCATCGTCGAGTCGACGCCACTGCCATAGGCATCGCCGGAGAAGAACAGGCCGCCACGCAAGCGCACCAGCGCTGAGGGTTCGTCGATCGCCTGGCTCATGGAGGCCGGCAGCAAACCCTCCTTGAAGTACTTGGTGAGCACCAGGTCGACCTCCTGGCCGATGTCCTTGTCGTCTTCGGTCAGCGCGGCGTTGATTCCGCTGTCGCCAAGCGGCTGGTCGCCGTCGACGCGCCAGAAGCGGTGGTAGACCAGGCTCGCATCGTATTCATCGCGCAACTGCCAGGAGCCGAACAGGGTGGCTACCTGCAGATTGCTCAACTCGCCGCGGAAGGCTTCGCCGAAGCGGTGCACGCGCGAACGCGTCCCGGTGAAGTTGTTGCGATTGCTCTCCAGGCCGGTCTGCTGGAAGTTGTCCTCGCCGTCATCTCCGCCGCCGCTGCCACGGGCGTAGGCGATACCGGCCCGCCAGCTCGGGTCGAAGCTGAAGCGCAGGCCGAGGTCGGTGCCCCAGGCGTTGACGTTGGCGCTTTCCTCGCCGCTGGCAATGGGCTGGCCGCCGGGCCCGCTGGTGGTGAGCAACTGGTCGCGGTCGCCGCTCAGCCAGATCACGCTCGCCCAGTAGTTCAGCTGTTGCTCGTTGCGCCAGTTGAACGCGTCGCTGTTGGCGCCCAGGCCAACCCAGGTGAGGTCGCCGGTGGTGTCCTTGTCCAACTGATCGACCTCTTCGCCAGGACTGGGCAGGTCGCCGTCGTCATGGCTGTAGTGCAGGTTGAGACCGACCCAGTGGCCGGGCGTCCACTGGGTGGCGATATCGCCATAGAGGTGCTGGCGGTCCTCGTCCTCCGGCGCCAGTTCGTCGATATCGGTGCGGTACTCGCTGAAGCGTTCGGCCAGCCCGAGATGGGCGCGGAGGAGGGTGGTGTCGAAGGTCCAGTTCAAGGCTTCGATGTTGGTGTCGCGCCAGAAGCTGTCGTCATTGCGCAGGCGCTGGCGGCCCAAGCGCAGCTCTTCGCCCGGATAAGCGGTGAAGCCGGAATAGCCGATCCAGAATTCGCGCATGGCCAGGTAGCTGTCATCGGCCTGCCGGTCGTTGTCATTGTCGCTGCTGGCACCCTCTTCCAGGTCGGGGGATTGCAAGGGGTCGGTTTCGATGGTGTCGGTGGCCGCCACCGCCTGGGCCATGGCGTAGGCGCTCCAGTCTCCGCGCTGCAAGTAGAACCAGGGGCGCACGTCGATACCGATGCCGCTGACGTCGCCACCGTTGCGGGTACCGAGGTCGCGGTCGTCTTCGGACTGGGCGGTGATCTTGATGTCGAGCCCGAACGGCTTGTCGTTCGTCGTCGCGGCCCATACCGGTGCGCCGCAGAGTAGTGGAACGGTCAGGCAAACCCGGATCCATTGATGTCTATTCATAGTCTGTACCGTTAGGGACGAAGGTCGGCGGTGTTGCTGGCGGCCGGTTCGACGCTGAGAACTTCGCCGCTGGCCGCACGGAGCATAGTGCTATCACCGCGAAACTGCCGCTCCTCCTGTAGCCGCTTTTGCGCCTCGGCGCGCTGGGTCGGCGACAACTGCTGCGCCAGTTGCGCCGAAAAGGCCGGCGCTTCGGGCTTGCCGGCCTGTTCCGCGAGTTGGCTGAAGACATAAGCGTTGATCAGGTCCGGCTGGACACCGCGGCCCTGGCTGAACAGCTGCGCAAGGGCGAAATCGGCGCTGGCGTGGCCGCTGCGGGCGGCACTGAGCAGGCGGTCGAGAGCCTCGTCCGGGTCGACCTCGCCGAGGTAGCCGCGGCGATAGATCTGCCCCAGGTAATAGTTGGCACTCGGCTCGGTAGCCGCGGCCTTGAGCAGGTGTTCCTCGGCCTTGGCCGGGTCCTGCGGTACCACCTTGCCTTCGTAGTAGAGCTTGCCCAGCAGCAGCTCTGCGCGCGGTTCGCCGGCATCGCGGGCGCGTTGCAGGTATTCCAGCATCTGCTCGGTATTGCCCGGGGCCGGGTCGTCGTAGAGCAGGCGGGCGAGGCTCACCCAGGCCGCCGGGTAGCTCGGCGCTATCGGTTCCAGCAAAGCGGTTGCGGTCTCGATATCAGGCGTGCCGAGCGTCGGGTCGGCCAGCACCTGGGCCACCGAATCGACCCGTTGGGGTGGTACCCGGCCGTTCTGGTAGGCGTTCTGCAGCTGGGCGATGAGGGCTTGCTGGTGTTCGCGCTGCCCGCGCTTCTGGTAAACCGTGGCCAGCTCGACGTAGCAGGCATCCTGTACCGTGAGGGCCGCCTTGCAGATGCGTTCGATCTCGTCGAGATGCTGGTCGTAGGTGCCCTGGGCCCGGTACAGCAGCACTTGCGCCAGTTCCGCCTGGGGCTGGCCCTCGGCACGCCACTGGCTGACCTGTTGCTGCGCATTGACCGTGGGGAAGGTCTGCGGGTGTTGCACGTAGAGCAGGGTCAGCGGCAGCACCGTGTTCTGTTCGCCGGCGGCCATGGCATCTCTGAGCAGCGTCTCGGCTTCGCGCTGCTCGGCCACACTGGCGCCCGGTTTGCTGGCCAGCAGCCGCCCCAGGCGCGCGGACGCACGCGGCGAAGTGGCGGCGGCCTTGCGGTAGGTCGCCTCGGCCTGGCGCCGCTGTTCCGCGTCGCCGGTTTCCAGCTGGATGTCCGCGAGGCCCACCTGGGCGTCGGCGTAACCTAGGTCGGCGAGCTGGCGGTAGTTCCGTTCGGCCGTGGCGGTGTCGCCGCGGGCCATGGCTTCCTGGGCCAGGCGCTGATCGGGCAGGCCCGTGCAGCCGGCCAGGCTCAATGCGCCGAGGAACAGGAGAGGGCGTAATCGTATGTCAGCCACGAGCAGATCCTCCAATGAGCCAAGCGCCTAGTAGAACTTGTCGATCAGCCCGGCAAACGATGGCCCCCGGCTGACGCTGACTTCCACCGGCCGGCCGGCGAGGGCATTATCCAGCGGCTGGTCGGGTTTGATCTGGACACGGATGTCGGTGGACAGGTCGTTGAGGGTGGCAGAGTTCAGGGTGCTGCTGACGATGGTGCCGCTGCGCGCCTGTTCTTCACCGGCGACTACGAAGCTGACCTGGCTTCCCGGTGGGACCGCCCTGAACTTGGCATAGGGAAAACTCGCATCGATGCTGGCCTCGCTTCCTTTCTGGGCGAGCTGGAAGATCACGTCGCCCTTGCTCGCGAATTGCCCGTCGGCCACCAGCTGGCGGAGCAGGGTGCAGTCGCACGGGCTGGTGACCGTCCCACTCATCTGCCGGCCCAACAACTCCTCGAGACGTTCGGGCTTGATCTGGCTGTCGGCCAGTTGGCCCTTGAACATATCCATCATCGAGGTCTTGAAAGTGGCGATCGGCGCACCCTTGGTCACGACCCCGTCTTCGCGGATCAGGCTTTGCACCGTACCTTCGCGCGGCATGGTCACTTCCATGCTGGGGACAGTGACCAGTGCGGACTGGGCGTGGGTGACGAAGTACAGGTCGTACAGCGCCGAGACGATGAAGAAGAACGCCGCCGTACCGACGACCAGCACGGCGAGACTGAGGACCATTGCCCGCAGGCGGCCGAACCATCCCAGCCCGGAGTGCCCCTTGTTCTTGCGCGGTGCGCCGAAGTTATCCCGCTGCAGGGTGTTGAGTAGCTCGCCGACGCCGACCAGTTCACCGGAGAGGTGTGCGGTGATCAGGTGGCGCAGGGCGATGATGTCGCGCGGCTTGAGGTTGTGGAACTGGCAGCCGACGCGGTTGCTGGCCGGATCGAAGGAGCGCACCTGGAACTCGACGCGCATGACCAGCGCCAGGTCGTCGATGGCGAAGGTCAGCTCACCCTTGTGGTAGTCACCGACCTCGACCGGGTGCTTGCCTGCCAGGTAGCTGAAGCCGCCGGCGGAAAGTTCCTGGAGGCTGTGCTCGACCACTTGGTGATGCTTTCCGGCGAAACGGATCCTGGCCGGAATCCGCACCCGGGTATGCTGGCGCTGGATTTCCGATTCATGCACGACATTAACGGCGGTGTTCATGGCGGCGTTCCTACTCGATTCCATTGGCGTGGCTCACACGACCAGCAACAGCGTGGCGATGAACAGGCTGGCGGCGGAAAAGGTCATCGAACGTGAGGACCAGACATTGAACCAGCGCTGGAAACCGCCGAGGTTGCGGTTGAGCCTGGTGTTCTGGCGGGTCCAGGACTGCTGGTCGAGGCGGAAGAAGACATGGATCTTCACCAGCGCGCCGACTATCTGGTTGTAATAAAGAAGCAGCGGATAAGCCGGGCCGACGGGATGACCGGTGACCGTCAGCAACAGGGTCAGGATCAGTCGGGTGAAGCCGATCCACAGCAGGTAGATCAGCAGGTAGGCGATGCTGTACTTGAGACTGGCGATGATGGCCACGGCCAGGCCGAGCAGGCAGGTCCACATCGACACGCGCTGGTCGAACAGCACCAGGCTGGTGAACCAGCCGAGGCGCCCCGGGCCGAGCTTCATCGCCCGCGAGTTCTGCCGCAGGTTGTTGCCGTACCAGCGGAACATCAGCTTGCGACTGGCCTTGAAGAAGCTTTTCTCCGGCGGATGCTCAATGGTGTCGATCGCCGCATCGGGCACGTAGAAGGTGTCGTAGCCGAGACGCATCAGGCTGTACCAGCTGGACTTGTCGTCACCGGTGAGGAACGGGAAACGGCCGAGCCGCCAGTGGTCGAGATAGTCGTTCTCGACGTCGGCGATGAACCGGGGGTCGGTCGCCACCTGGGCGCGGAACATCGACAGGCGCCCAGTCATGGTCAGCACCCGCTTGCCGAGCGCCATCGAGCACATATTGAGGTGGCGCTGGGCGAAACGTAGCCTGTGCCATTCGCGCATGAGGTAGCCGCCGCGCACTTGGCAGAATTCGTTGGTGGTCAGCCCGCCGAGCTTGGGGAACAGCCGGAAGTAGGGCACGGTCCTGCCAATGATGCCCGGCTCGAGGATGCTGTCTCCGTCGACCACCACGACGACCGCATCGGACGTCGGCAGATGCCGGGAGATGGCGCGAAAACCATTGGCCAGGCCGTCGCGCTTGCCGGTGCCGGCGATACGCACGAAGTGCAGCTTGACCCGTGCCGGCGGGTCGTACCTCGCCCACATACGCTTCACCAGCGACTCGTCCGACAGCTCCACTATGGAACAGACAACGCTGGCGGGGTGGCCGCAGGCGATGGCTTCCTCGATCACCGAGCGGTAGACCATCGCGGTGGTCAGCGCATCGATGCGGAAGCTGGTGACCAGCAGGCACACATGGGGGAGGGCGGCCGACTCGAAGGGCTGGCGCGCCTGGCGCCGGTAGCGCGGGAAGACGACGTAGAGGAACAGCAGGCCGCGGAGGAAGTGGGTGAGGCCCATGGAATAGCGCCAGATGCCGACCACACCGAGCAGCAGGAGAAAGTCCTGGGACGTGGGGTCGAAAAGCGTCTGCGGCATTGCCAGGGCGAGAACCATCAGCAAGCTGAGGTAGAACAACCACCCGGCGATATTGATGAAACCCTGCGTGAACCTCTCCATCGTCTGCGTCCGTGATCTGTTTCGCACAGGGCGAATGGCTTGCTCGCTCAGGCCAAGCCATCGCCAACCGGTTTCAGTCGCTCACCAGCAGATGCCCTCGCGGCAGTCGTCGCTACGCTGCGCCATGAAGCCAACCAGGTCGACCACATGCTTGCCTTCCGGCACTTGCTGGACGAGAGCCCGGAAGCGTTCGTCGGCATTGCCGAGGACGATGATCTCCGCATTCGCGATGACGCTGTCGAAATCGCTGTTGAGCAATGACGAAACATGGGGGATCTTCGATTCGATGTAGTCCTTGTTGGTACCGTGGACCCGGGCGTATTCGACATTGCGGTCGTAGATGCTGAGTTCGTAACCCTTGCCGATCATCATCTCGGCCAGCTGTACCAGCGGGCTCTCGCGCAGGTCATCGGTGCCCGCCTTGAACGACAGACCGAGCAGAGCGACCTTGCGCTTGCCATACCCGGCGATGATGTCGAGGGCGTGCAGGACCTGCGCTTCGTTGCTGTGCATCAGCGCCCCGATCAGCGGCGTTGCCACATCCAGCTGGCCGGCACGATAGGAGAGGGCGCGCACGTCCTTGGGCAGGCAGGAGCCGCCGAAGGCGAAACCGGGGCGCATGTAGTACCTGGACAGGTTCAGCTTGTGGTCCTGGCAGACCACGTCCATCACCTCGCGGCCATCGACGCCGACGGCCTTGGCGATGTTGCCGATCTCGTTGGCGAAGGTGACCTTTGTCGCATGCCACACGTTGCAGCTGTACTTGATCATCTCCGCCACTTCGATGCTCTTGCGCACGACAGGAGCGTCGAGTTCTTCGTAGAGAGTCTGCAGCAAGTCGCCGGAATGCCGGTCCAGTTCGCCGATCACCGTCATCGGCGGGAAGTTGTAATCCTGGATCGCGGTGCTTTCGCGGAGGAACTCGGGATTCACCGCCACGCCGAAGTCCACCCCCGCTCGCTTGCCGGAGCAGTCCTCGAGAATCGGGATCACCACATTGTTCACGGTACCCGGCAACACCGTGCTGCGCACCACGACCGTGTGTCGCTCGGACTTGTCGCGCAGGGCGAAACCTATCTCGCGGCAGACGCCTTCGACGAAGTTGAGCGCCAGGTCGCCGTTCTTCTTGCTTGGCGTGCCAACGCAGAGCAGCGACACATCGGTGGCGGCGATGGCTTCGGAAACATCGGTAGTCCCTCGCAGCAGCCCCGCCTGGATGCCTTGTTGCAGCAATTCCTGCAAACCCGGTTCGACGATCGGGGATTTCCCCTGGTTGATCAACGCGACCTTGGTCGGCGAAATATCCACGCCGACAACTTCATGACCTCGCGCGGAAAGGCAGCCGGCGCAGACCGCGCCAACATAGCCGAGCCCGAAAATGCTCAGACGCATTTCTTTTCTCCTTAATCGTCAAGTTCATTAGGTTCATCATGTGCGCCAATAAAGTGCATGACCGATAAAGTGAATCGACTTAGTTACAGTGCTCGGCAAAATTACCGGGAAGCCAATCGCGCCCATGACAAAAGGCGGCTCCCGGCCGAAAAGTCGGTACCTGATCCTTCCTGGAAGTTTTTTCATTCGACAAGACGAGGCGGTCCACAATGCCCCGTACAGACCTGTCTCGAACTGCGGTTCATATAGTGTCTTGCTTGCCGCTTCCGAACCCTTGGTTCGAACCTGGCAAAGAACCCTGCAATCGATGAACAGCCGGTGATGAAACTCTGACCAGCAGTGGCAAAAGAAAGTTAGGGCCGTGTGTCGCCATTTTTAAAATGAATCGCTATGGCGATTAGCGCCAAGTAGCCTCAGACGATCTGGGGCCGTTGTTGTCCTGGCGTGATACCTGACCTGTTTGCACCCCACTCCAAAGGAGAGGGGCGGCTCATGGTGGATTGAGGCATAACCTGCCGTTGTTCCAGACGAAGGATCACGACGGAGAAATTGCGCTGCTCTCCACCGGCAAAGCCCGAGTGATTAGGAACTCAATCGCTCGGCCTGCTTTTTGGGTTGAGCCCGAAGCGGAAAACTCTTTGAGGCATCCAGTGGGGACAGGGCAAAGATTCAACGTGCAAAAGGATGGGAATATCTAATTCCACATTCGTTTAAGCCAGGACTTGAAACCCTCGAAATCGCTTACATATTTCCCGTCGACAGGGACTGGAGCCGGGAGCTTCGAGTCTCCTGCCCAAGATCATGTCCGTCAGCCGGGAGGAGGTTTGTCATGTACGAGTCCCTTCTTAATCTGTCGAGCGATCCTATTGCCGAGTTCGAGCGGCTGCAGCGCGAACTGCAACAAGTCCTGGGACCAGGTCTTGCGCGTCCAGGCAGCATTCGCGCGCTGGCCAGCGGTGCATTCCCTGCGATCAATGTGGGCAGCACGCCGTCCAGCATGGAGGTCTATGCCTTCGTGCCCGGTGTCGACCCGAGCAGCCTGGATCTGCAGATCCATCGAGGGCTGCTATCGATAGCCGGCGAGCGCCGGCCAGTGCGGAGCGCGGAGGAGGGCAACTGCTCCGTGTACGCCAACGAGCGTTACGCCGGGCGCTTCAAGCGCACCGTGAGCCTCAACGATGAAGTCGATACCGACAAGGTCGAGGCGCGCTATTGCGACGGCGTTCTTCGCATCTCGCTACCACGGCGGGAGGCGGCTCAACCCAGGCGCATAGCCATTCAGTAACAGCATCGGTTTGAAGGAGGAATCACCATGAACGACAAGCAAGCGGTCGGGCGCGGCGAGACTGAAATCCAAACACTGCTGCCGCGTGTCGACGTCTTCGAAGATGACGACGGAATCCAGGTGTTTGCGGATCTTCCGGGCGTGCCCAGGGAGCGTCTCGTGGTCAACGTGGAGGGTGACACGCTCTTGCTGGAAGGGGAGATCATGCCGGCGATGTCCGAACAGTTGGAGGCCGTCTATGCCGAGGTCCAGCTGTCGCGGTTCCGGCGAGCCTTCACCTTGAGCTCCGAGCTGGACACGACGCGGATCGACGCTGAGCTACGGGACGGCGTGCTGAGCGTGCGCGTTCCCAAGCATGCGCATGCGCAGCCGCGCAAGATCGTTGTGAAGGGCGAGTAGGGCCTTGAGCCTACGGAGGTCGACCCCATGGACAAACTAGCTGAACTCAAGCATGGCCTGGAAGAGACCTGGCATTCGCTGGGGGAGGGCTGGCGCCAGCTTCGCGAGCGTGCCAGCGAGTCCCTGACGCGTTTCACGCCGGTCAACCGTAGCAGGCATTCGCTGGAGGATGCCGCCTCGCCACCGGCACTTGCCTCGAATTGGGGATTGCTGGCCGGCGATCTTTACGAGGATGGCGAGCAGATTGTCGTCCGCCTCGAGGTGCCAGGCATGGTGAAGGAAGATCTGGACCTGGAGGTACGCGGCGATGTGCTGTTCATCCGCGGAGAAAAGCGCCTCGAGCAGGAACAGGGCGATGGGCGCTACCGGGTCCGCCAGTGCACCTTTGGCCATTTCCGCCGCAGCTTTCGGCTGCCGGCGCCAGTGATTGCCGAAAAGGCCAGGGCCAAATGCAGCAACGGCGTGCTGCGTATCGAACTGCCCAAGGAAGAGCGCGCGCGTGGCAGGCGCATCGAGGTTCGCTCGGGTTGATGCTGCGACTTCATCTTGTCCGTCACAGGCAAGGGACAACCCTCGTCACCTGGACTGTCCGCCCGCGACAAGCTCGCGGGCGGGCAGTTCTTTAACCTTGGAAGTAGACAGCGTCGGTGCTCACCACGCCAGGCTACTCGGTGCCATTAGGCAGAATCTCAAGAGATGGAGCAGGCCAACCGGCAGTCACCTCGATATCGCATTTAACATAATATAGATTATGCGTACTTTTGGATCCTCACAGCTGTGTCGATCTCGCCAACATTTTTGACGGCGTTTTTTAAAAACGGGACTTTCGTTTTTTGAAAACGGGACTCTTAAATTTCAAAGGCTTACGTGTGATTTTGCCGTTGTGAGCCCTTACCTTTCTCAGTCCCGTTTTTAAAAAACGAGACTGGCTCTTCTTCAATGGTACTGACCCGAGTCCGTCCTCTGCATAGTACAGCTGCTACGAAAATCTTGAGCGTTTCCTTTGCCGTCCACCGTTCGCTGCGCCCGCTACTGCGTACAGGATGATTTACGGATAGTGGTTCACAACAGGCTAACTGCACAGCTCACTATGCGCCTTAACCTCACGATCAAGGCCTGCTCGGCCATAGAAGTGAATATCGCTTTGCGCGCTACGAAGCCTGGGTAAAGCGCCGAGCAACTCTGCTAGGAGCTCTAGGGTTAGCTTGCTGGCTTCAGCGAGCGGATGATCGTCGCGTTTGCGCATGCTGTCTGAACAGCTGGTTATCGCCACGGCGCGCTACGAAACCTGGGTAAAGCCCCGAGCCACTCCACCAGGAGCTCTAGTGTTAGCTTGTCGGCTCCAGTTGGCGGACGTTTGTCGTGTTACGCATGCTGCTTGAATTTCTGTCTGAGACAGCTCGCATTTCATCAAGCTTCTCACTAGGAAACCTCGGAATAATCTGGGCTAGGCTAGTGCTAGGGATTTATTTGCCAAACACGGGCGGTTGCCAAAATTTGTAATTCATGCTTCCATTCAGAGTATTCACTTTTTCTCAGCGCGCTACATCAACTTCTATAGTTGCTCCTGATATAGAAAAATCAGATTTTCGCGTCGCCCCTCCTTGTTTTTTCGCCTAATCCATAACTTCGCATAACACCCCTTATGTTAAATATGGTGTTGATTTTCAACGTGTTCCTGCATGTGAGTCCGCTACAGAACCCTAGACGGAATCTTCGGCAGATCTTGGTTCGGTGCTCAAGGCAATAGCAGACTGGGCGTCCTCATAGCTCGAGTACCCCGCTGGATTAGCTGCCTCATTCAGTGCCTGCGTGTACGGAATCCCTTTAGCTTTCTTGATTGACTTAGCAAGACGCTTGATCACGTCCAGGGTGGTCGGCCGAAGCTGGTCAAATGACAACATTTCACTTCCTCACGTGACGACAAAACAATAGGAATGCCACAAAGGTTAGATGACGTCAGTAGGTTATCGGCTACCGCTGAGTTCCATTGGAAGATGTGCGTTCCCCTCCCCTAACCAGCTTTGATCGCATCTATAACCGCCATTGCCTCCTCCTTTCCTTGGGAGGTTTAAGTACGCCGTGTCATGCAGCCCACGCGCGGACCGCTCGATGACCACGCCGAACTGCTCACGGCTGTGTCCAGCCAGCGATTAATCAGCTTCAGATCGGGGCTGAAATTGTGCAAACAGATGTGAAGGCCTTTGCTGGCTTCACCTGCCGAAAGGCCCATGCCAGCGCCGTTTCCAAAGATTTGGAAATGTGAAGAAGAAAGGGTGGCGAGCTGTGCCTTGCATCAACGAAAACTGCCACCCTCATACCCACATCGGCCCCTGCCCCACACCCGGTTGCTCTGGTGTGCTCTAGAGGAAAGTGCCATGGCAGTTCGGGTCATATTGAATGGATTAGCCCGTCAGCAAAACTAGCCTTATGGCCTAATCTTTAGCTCAAATCCCTTGTTTAGCTGCACAGCTAAACAAGGGATTTGAGCTAAAGAAAGCCTGAGCTCTAGCCTGTTTGGGTGACGACTCGTTGAGGTGCGATGGGCTGAGAGATGCAATAGAGTGGCGGTCGGCGATTTAGTCGCCGGCCGGCCGCTCTGGACTTCATGAGCGGGACTAGCCCTCCGACGCACCATGCGGCGTTGCGGAGAGCTGGGGGCGAGTTGGAAGCGTTTACAGGTCCGGGCCTCCAATGGGAAATGTGCGCCCTGCTACCCGCTTCAGTAGTGTGTCGCTGATGAGCAACCGGTCGGACTCGAAGCCCCCGAGGAACTTCAGCAGCACAATCGAATCCTGCGTTCTTTGATGCTAATCGTTAGACTGAACCACCACCGTCGCAGGCCCATTCTGAGTGATGCAAAGCGCCAGTGTCGCGGCATGCGGCATGCGGCTTGTGAGGTAGCTGATCGTTTGTACGCGCGTTGGAAAGCGTCCACGGAAACGGTCTGAGGACTCTCAACAAGCCGATGTAAGCCTGAGCCTGGACCTAGTCATATTCGGCCTCATGTCCGTACAGGCCCGTTACTCAATACTCGAACTGAAGAAAGGGTTGTAGCCGTATCTCGCACCCAGTGATTCCTGAATGTGGCCCTGTAGGAGTACCTCGCCTTTGCTTGGATAGTGGCGGAGCAACTGTGTGGCTAACGTCCGCATCTCCTTGCTCTGTGAAGGATCTCGTTCAAGACGCTCCAGAAACTCGCGCGCCTGGATTACTGCTCGGGTGCGTTCAAGAGGTATGGTCATGCGGCTGTCCTCTGGTTCCCGTCACCGGCGAGGTGCCGGGGAAGGCGACATCAACTTTCAGCATCGGCGCTGAAGACCAATCGCCAGTCTTGCCGTGGCAGGTTCTTCGATGCTTCATGGTCGAAATAGGTCGTTCCGGATTTAAGCACATAGGCGTAACTGGTCCCTCGAGCCAGTTCTATGCCCTCAACTGCCTTCAATTTCTCCATCCGCCATTCACCAGTGCCGTTCATATGTCCTGGACTCACCAGTTGGACCTGCTGAATCTTCCAGCCGTTGGCTTTCGCAGCGGCCAGATCCACTAGATCTGGCACCGTGTAGATGAGCAAGGTCGTTGTGCGAGCGCCCTCTTCGTCCAGGTCCAGTGCGGAGACATGGAAATAGGGATAGCGGCCAAGATACTCAACGTACCGCCACGAATGGCCTCCTCGCAGAAGAGCGCCTACAGGGACTTCCGCATGCTCAAACGTGAGGAACATTCTGGCTTACCTCGGCAAAATGAACACTATAGTTTGTAGCATTATAGTGTTCGCCATCGCTTTATAGTTCCTTTTGCAGGTACCGCAAATGGAACTGAATATGGCCTTCGGCCAGGCCCTCAAGCGCTCGAGACACGTCGCAAGACGAACCCAAGAAGATTTTTCTCCGGTAAGCAGCCGCACCTACATCAGTCAGCTTGAGCGAGGGCTCAAATCCCCGACCCTGGAAAAGCTCGAAGAGCTCAGTGAGCTGCTCGGGGTGCATCCTGTAACCTTGGTGGCAGCCACGTACATGCTCAAAGACCTGGTGGGTGCGGGTGAGCTGCAGTCGAAACTGGTTCAAGAATTGAAAATGTTGGGGTTTGACGCCTCTGAGGAACACCTGGAGCCTGGGCGGTAGGCCTACAGAACAATCTCGTGGCTCGCCTCGTAGTCACACGGAACTCCCCCGCCTCAACGTGGTGAGCCGCTAGTGGACAAGCTTTGGTGCACTGTAGATTGACGGCTAGCCTCTTCCCAAATAGCATCGCGTCAGACCATAACCCCCACGCCTCGGGCGGGAAATTCCCGTACTGCGCACCAGGGGGTTTCTTTTTGCCCAGATTCCGGCCAGCGCGGGCAAGTGGCAGGCCTTCCAAGTTCCCAGAACCCCTGACCCGCTTCAGCGCATTCCAGGGGCAGTTACCACCCCCACACTCAGACTACAGGATCGAAATGTTCGCCCGGCTTTCACCTGCTCAGCTAAGGTCAAAGCCGAAATCGAGAACTGCGAATCCCCTGCCCTCGCCGCTTGCTGGTTCAACCCGTCACTACTGGCAGAGGCCGGCCAAAATCCGTCATTTCCGACAGAGGGCGCCACGCTTTCAAGCACGTTCTATGGGGGCAATCGTCCAGTCGTAAGGATTGCGCATGTATATTGGCGAGGCTCTATCGCCTGCTCGGAATACCGTGATGGCTGACCAAGAATACGACAAGATGATGGCTCGCTATTTAGCGGACATGGAGAAACAGTCCCGCGAACAGCTTGCCGCAGCAACTGACCTGATTGCGAAGTTCACCGCTCTGGCTGCATCCAAAGGCGTGATCCTCGGCGCGAACTCATTCGAGTACATCCAGACAATCGGCATCGTTGCCAAGGCGCCGGGCATCGCAAGGGCGCTATTGGGACCAATAAGGGCCGAGCGCGACGGAGTGCTGCCGTTCAACCAGATCGCGAGCCGATTCGCTCCCAGCCTCCATTACGAAGGATGCTTTGCCGGGCCCGACTATATTTTGATGGCCCACCCCTGTTACCGGCGTGGAATGCATCCAGTCAACAACTGGGCCCCGAGGTTTATAGACCTATTCTGGCGGTTCGACGGCCCTGGCATAGAAAAGTACATTGCCCTCGACGAAGACCGGGTCCGGATCGACGTCGGCGGGTTGGGCTATTTCGAGGCCGACACTTGGTACGGTGCGCCCTTCGACGAGGACATAGGAAGAATCAAGCCTGGAATCGTCAAGCTGCGCCCCCCCATGGATCTCGAAGCTCGGCATGTCTCCATCTTCTTCGCCAACGCGTACTGTCTAGACATCAAGTGGAGCGAATCGAATGGCATTAAGTCGTTCCAGGCCCTCGAAATGAAGACGGAGGACATTCGGATTAAGGTTGATGGGCAGCAGTATTTCCCCGCCCGCTACCTGCACGCCGAATTCGACCTCGCGACCAACTGTTTTAGGCACTTCGACGGCGCGATCCAGCTTTTCACGGAGGAGGAGTACGTCCAGAGGCGGGACTCCGACTTCAACATGACAATGAAGAACGCTGCTCACATCAAGGCCCGGTCGAGCAAGGTCTTCAAGATCAATGGACCGCTGAGAACAAAAGACTGGGTCGAGTTCTGCTGCCACTTCTATATAGCCAATCCGCTTACCTTCGAGTACTTCAGCGGTGAGTATCCTAAGCACATCACTGAGGCCCTGGAAAAGATCAAGGGCCACGCCGAGACCTAACCGAGTTGCTTGGAGATGGTCCGTTACGGGTCGAACCCGGCCTTTCACGACAGGCAGAGATCGGCCAGGAGCGGCCTTTCGAAGTATCAAGTGAGCCAGTGGTGATTTACTTCATTTAAATAATTGCTGCTCAACTATTTCAATGCAGCGCTTTACAAAGGCATCCTTTGCGACAGGGTCATCTTGATATATGTTCTTGAAGGCACGTCTCATAATTTCCTTGTAGCTGTTTTGGCTCAACATTCTGGAGGAAATAAATCTAAACTTCCCTGAGCCTTGCTGGGCAACAGACATGGTATATATTTTTCCAGCCATGCCCGAAATAGGAAGTTCTAAATTCTCTCCATCGATTCCAGCATCCAGATCTGAAAATATCACACACCTTGTCCCATTATTATTATCTGGGCATGGAACTAGCAAGGTTCCGAACTGGGACGAGTAGCTCACAACTTCCCTGAAGCTTAGCCCGTGTTTAATAGCATTTTGACCATTTTTAGGAGGGTCATAGTCATAAAGCTCAGAGGTTGAATAGATGTGATTACCCAAGGATAGATCTGCATAGAAATCCGGAAGCAAGAACTTCAAAGCATATCGCTGTATGTCCACTCCGAGATAGAAATTAACTTTCCTTTTGCGTCTTATTATTTCGAGCAGTAACCCTGCTCGCGCCCTTGATAACCCCTGCGACTTTGTGCTCTTCTGAAAATCTTCGTTAGTTATGTTTTGTAAAATACTTAAAGCATCAACGGGTGGCACACCATTAAAAAGATCCATAGCTAATGAATTCGTAAGTTGACTTTTGCTCTGAGTGACGATTTATAGCTGAAAGCCGCCGTCCGTGAGCGGTATCAATCGGCCAAAATCGGTCGCTAATGCTTGAACTCAACGGCCTTGCGCGGCTTTATGCGTAAGGTCCGGTTGAATGATTGGTTAGGCCGACTTGGAGCGTGTCGTGCGCTCCCGAAGCAAACCAACCTCTCTAATAAAGTTTCGTCGATCCTCCTCAGGTAGTTCCAGAATGAAAGCACATTTATTGCCTAGCCCATTAAAAGATGCGCCAACAACAAATGCGCGTATCGAATCGACAATCCATACTCGATCGTGGAGTTCATCTGTTTTTCGGCAGGTAAGCTTTATGCCGCGATCCTGGCAAAGCTTGGTGAATCCATCGGCAACTTCAGCGTCACGCTTTCTTGGTTTTACATATAGCTCTATGGCTTTGACGGTATTGGGAATGACGTCATCAACCCCAGCCAAATAGGCTGATTTTGAATTCTTATTGTTTGACAGAAGGAAATATGGATCGCAGATGACAAGTTGTTTCGCTCCAGAAAAGCCGTTACGCATATAGTCAATAGCTTCTGCTCTGGCAGCTGTGCCAACTCCAGTCATTAGTTGAACAAAGTTGTCTCCTTCTTCGCTTGCCATGCGACATGTAGGAATGGCGCGCTCCAAGAGGGCATCGACTTTCTGGTTTAAACAATGAAGGCGGTATTCAAATTTTTCATCCCAAAAAGGGTAAAAGAATCCCTCCCTGCGAATTCTTCGTAGAGCATCTTGATCACTATCGCTACGCTCAGCAATGGAGATTAGCTCTTTAAGATGCGCAATGAGAAGTTCCTTGCTTGGCATGAGGCGTCCTTAGATAGGTCTAACGATTAAGCTAGCGGGCGGCCAAAAGCGTAGCTTTTGGACGTCTAGCGAACGTGCAAAAAAGGGACAGATCTATTTTCTGTACTCCCACCCCACGAGTCAGCTTTATAGAAGAAAAAATAAAATTGTCTTTTCGCAGATGACTCAAGCGTTGGCTATGCCCAGCTTCTTGGCGTGGCGCCGCGTTTCAGTCTCGGGCACAACCCTTACGTCGACCGAAAGGCGTTCTGCCAGCTCAGCGAGTTGAGCGGGGAGATTTCTCTGGATCACAAGCACAGCATGCGCATCAGGAATCTGTAGAAGCGCGCGCTGCCAAGCGATGCAAATCGCGCGGTACTTTACGCATTGATAGATACCGCGCGAGAGGTCGGCATCGTTCGAAATGCGGGACTTCACTTCGACCGCAATGATGGAGTCACCCTTGCGGAAGCAGACGTCGACACAGTCTCCTGAGGGCAGCGCTTCCTCAACCATTCCGAGCCATCCGCGGATGCTTTCATCGATCACGATGGCTGGATGGTTCAGGACATAATCCTTCAGCAGACGATGATCTTCTGATTCGCCTTCTCCCGAGAATCCATTGGTTGGAGGAGGAATGACTTCGTCGTCAGCCTCCAACGTCAGTACCGGCTGCAGCAAATCCTGCAGCTCATAGTGCTCCAATAGACGGGCCCAATTGCGACATCTAAAAATGTCTTGGGTCGCCTCCTGGATGACGTTCCCTTGCTTCGTCCAATCCAGGTTTTCAAACCTGCGACCTTTGGTGTAGCGCCTGAAATAAGGGTCGCAGCCACTGCCTGGACGCCGGTTGGTCTTATTGACAACCAGAATGTTCAGCGGCGGCAAATCGAGGCCGAGTTCTACTTCCGTTTCCGCCAGCGCGTTTCCAAGGGTGCCCGCAGCATTGCCATATGCAGCGGCGTGAACGTTGTAGTTCATCCAGCCTCGCCGGACTATCTCTTGATCCAACTCCTTGTAGGTGATGGTGCGGTGGTTCTGTGCACACCAGACTAGGATCGGGACCAACCTACGAGCGGTTTCAATCGTCCATGTGCTTCCCTGCAGGCTCGGTGGTAACGGCATCTGTTATCTCCCTTGGTTCTAGATGCTGAATCTAATATCACCTTGCCAGCCATTAGGCTAGCCGGCGCGCAGTTGTCCCCCCGCCACGCCTGTTGGCTAAATTGGGCGCTTTTGCTTCAGCCCTGCGGAGTTCCCAAGGGGCCGGGGTGGCAACTGGATGTGGGAACTACCTGCGAAACCCTGTAGCGGAAAGGGGCACAGAGTCTTGTACCGAGGAGCGGTAGATAGCTCCGAAAGGCCGCATTTGGCCGATCGCAGTCACTCATGACCGGCTGGAGCCGCCCTATAGCGGCTACTCGCGAACGGCAGTTACCGGCCGATTACGACTGGTGGGGCGGTGGTCAGGTCGAGTGCAAGCGCTGGCCAGGACTAGCGCGATTGCGTAGTCATGTCAGACGAAACTCCGCAGTCTTGCGGTAAGCCGAGCTTTCGGCGTCGAGACCCGGTTGATCAAACGGTAGTTCTTTAAAGATTGGGCGAGCTTGCAAAAAGCACCGGATGGCCACCTACGCGGGCTAGCCGGATCTCATAAGTTGTGCGTTCGGGGCCGAAGAAATTCTCAGCTCTGAGGCCGGTCAAGTTCGCCTTATACTGGAAAGGTTCGGTAATCCCTTTGAGAACGCATTGAACAAACCTATCTTTGTTGTTGATGAACCAGGATCTAGCCTGCCTCCCTAGTACACCTGTGCCGCTATCGTTAAGAGGGCGTTTGGCAGCGAACGCGTGGCAGTCTGTTAACGTGAATTTCAGTGGCACCCAGAATAGCTCGGTACCGCCCATCGACACATGAGCAAGGAGATTCGCCTCGCCTGGGCATCCCTCAGGTAAATTGCCGTCCGACTCAATAGAAACTTCCCACTCTGCCTGGCCTTGAATGAGTCCAGCATCAAACCCGAGCCTAGTGCCGATTATCGAGATTCGCTGAGCGACAACTCGTGCCCAGCCAATGCGACCAGTATCAAGAACGCAGAGATAACGATAGAAACGCGTCAACGTGAACAGATCCCGACCATTAAAGCTCCAGGAGGTGAAGGGCTTCGAATCGACCTTCAGTGTGTACTTTCTCGACCTTGGCAGATAAGTAACGGTAGCGATCGTAACGTCCAAGGCAAGGGGCGCTGATTTGATGGCGTTTACGATTTCTGTGCGTGTTTTCTCTACCAGCTTGTTTTTCCCTACGAGATGCCCGTTAACCATGTGCTGAGCAGGTTTGCAGGCTTCCGAAAAACGGCTGTATAGATCCTGTAGGTCGGGAAGCAGGTCGCTCATGGCCTCGATCATTTCAAGGGACACTCTGCTTGCCTGGAAAAGCCAAGGCTTCACCTTCTGACGGACATCGTCGACCTGTTGCAGGTCGCGAGTTACATGGCTCAATTCAAGGTTCTTTAACCCTTTCCTTGTCAGATTTTGACTGCCGACGGTGGCGATTTGCCCCCGAGCAATAATGACTTTGGCATGAAGGTCAGGAAGGTGCAGGACCTCGTGTCCCGCTTCAACCAGTCGCTTTATCGCTCTCAGGTCTGAAGCTCCAGAGGCAAAGAGTTCCAGTTCGAAGCGAGTGTAGATCTGTCCGCTCTGATTCTGCTCAAGGATCTGCTGCGCGAGCGGGCCCGTAATGTAGGGCGAAAGGATCAAAACGAGATCGGAGTCTTTCACTTTATCCCAAGTGAGATTCGCATTCTTAACGTAGGACATCCTGATCCCTTTTTCCTGTCGGTACCTGTTAGAGTCTCGCCAATTTTGCCCCTTGATGGAACACCGAGATGGACACCGCCGCGATCTGGTTCACTGAGGATCCTAATTGAGGAGACACTCTCCACAAAGTCTGGACCATTCCCGCTCCGGTCGACATTCTCAGCCATTGTTTGGGGGAAATCAGCCCCTTGCGACTGGCTGCTTCTGGCCGGTTAGCGACCGTTGGTATGGCCAGCCACCCTTGTCCTCCCTCACATGGAGGACAAAGATGGTCAACTAGGTCCAAGGGCGCTAACCGACCCAAAGCGGATATCGTCAACGTCCCGAGTTGATCTCATGCGCTGGACGCATGGGAAGCGGCCAACCGTTGATCGGGCTTTGACTCGAGTGCGGGATGCTTCGGCGGAAAAACTGGGCACTCCTACTCTAACCGGTTCATTGAGCGAGGCGGTTTGAAGGGAGAG
>NZ_JASATC010000048.1:0-39826 GCF_038440135.1 Pseudomonas sp. OTU5201
CCCCCCCCCCCCCCCCCCCCCCCCCCCCCCCCCCCCCCCCCCCGCGCCCCTACCCCATCGCTCGTAGCATTTCAGCCGAAACCTTGAGTTCACGGGTTTCGAAGCCTTCGGTGAAGCGCGAGTAGACCGCCTCCAATTGCTCCCTGGCCTCCCTGCTCTTGCCCTCGCCTACCCTCACGCGCGAAATGAGCAGCGCGACTCTCAACTCCCAGGACAGCGCGGACTGCTCCCTCGCGCTCGCCAAGGCCCGAGAAAGCAGATCCTCAACCTGCTGTTTCTCGATCGGCGGCAGGCTCAAAATCACCTCAGCCTTGGTTCTCAGCAGGTCCGGTAAGTTGAAGTTGCCGCTTGTGATTTCAGCCAGGTCGATCGCTTCGTCAATAGAAGCCAGGGCTTCTGCGCCCTCTCCGCATTCGCGTTGCGCTTGCGCAAGGGCCTGGAGTGCATCCGTCCTCACGACGCTCATCTTGGGCGGCGGCAGCAGCGCCAGGCACTGCTGAAGTTGGTCGGCGGCGACCTGGTGGTGGCCTCTCTGCAGCATCAGCAAACCGTTGAGGAAGAAGATGACCTGACGGCGCACGGCCACCTTGTAGTCCACGGCGACGCTCTCGAGCTCACGGATCAGGTCCTGTGCCCGGTCCAGCCGGCCATTGCTGAGCAGGATAGGGAAACACAGGGTTGCGCACAGGTAGAACGAATCCGGGTTCCGCCTGCTTTCGGCAATGGCGCTCGTTGCGAGCTGGAGCGCCTGCACCGGCATACCTCGAATCCATTTCACGCGTGCCTGACCAAGGCTGGCAACGACTTGCTCCTTGGTCTCGAAGTACTGGAGGGGACGCAATGGCTGCCCTGCCAGAAGCCCGGCACCTGCGGAGTAGCTTTCGTCAGCCTCCGCCTGGCGTCCCGAGAAATGCCAGGACGACCCTTCCATCCAGCGGGCGATGATCGCCTCGCAGGGGCCACCATGGGTCGCGGCCGCGCTGGCATAACGCTCGCTGACCGCCAGCGACTCCTGGAACCTGCCGTTTGCCATCATCGCCAGGTGGAGACCGGCGAGAAAATGGAACATGGAGCGAACATCGCCCAGTTGCCGCGAAAGCTCCAACCCACGCTCCACGACGGGCGTCATCTCGCCGTCGTAGTCACCAGCGGAGTAGTAGGTAACCGCTGCCGACTCCAGTAATTCGAGTTCGGTCTTAGTCGAGCGGAATGCCTCCGGTAGCAGCCTCAGTGCCCGTTCGCAGCAGCGCTTGCACTCCATGAGCAACCCCCGTTCCAGAAACAAGGGAGCGGCCAGGCAACTGATCTCCACAGCCAGCGGTAACTCCCCCTGCTCGGAAAACGCCCAGTCGATGGCCGCGCGCAAGTTACCGACATCCAATGGACTCGACTGCACGCTCGAAGCGATAGACGACGCAACGCAAGCATCCTTCAGCAGTCGAAGCTGGCCTGCGTAATAGAGGGCGTGGCGGCGGGGATAATCGTTCCGGCTCTCAACTCTCGCGAGCCGGGAAGCAGCATAGGCACGTGTGGTCTCGAACAACCTGAACTGAAGCGCTCCGCTGACCCGAGCGATGGCCACCAGCGACTTGTCTACCAGATCACTGACGGCCTCCCCCACCTGGATGGCGTCGATCTCCCGATCCGCCGCCACGGCCACCGCAGCATCAAGCGTGAAGACTCCCCAGAAGACAGACAGCCGGTAGAGCACCTGCCGATCCCGCTCAACTAGAAGATTGTGGCTCCAGTCGATCATCGTCTCGACCGTCTGCTGGCGGGGACAGGCATCTCGGCGGCCCTGCCAATGCAGGGCGAACTGATTGGCGAGCAGGTCGGCAACGCCCTGCACGCCATAGGTCCCGACCCGACTGGCCACCAAGCCGATAGCATGGGGATTCCCATCCAAGCGGCGACAGAGGGCCGCGACAGTAGGCGCGTCCTCGTCACGCAGCTCGTTCCTGGCGCCCCCTTCCCGGGCTCGCTCCATGAATAGCTGGACGGCGGGCCAGAACAGGGCCTGCTTCGCCGTCAGGCGACCTGTATTGGGCGGGGACGCCAAGGGGCGCAGCAGGTAGATGAACTCGTCATTGACCCTGAACGCTTCCCGGCTGGTGTTCAGGAACGACACGCTCCCGGTCCCATCGACAATCTGCAGGCAAAAGGCCGCAACTGCGGTGATCAGATGCTCGCAATTGTCGAGAACGATCAAGGTTCTTGTCGTCGAGAGAACATCCAGAAGGCCCGGCAGGATATCGGTGCCCGAAGCGTGGTAGCCAACCGTCGCGGCCACAGCTTCCGCGACCATCTCGCCACATTCCAGGGCGCTCAGGTCGACAAAGTGGATCGCGCCATCGAATGCACCGAGCAGATCGTGGGCCACCAATACGGCCAGGGTCGTCTTACCCGCGCCAGCCGCTCCGACCACAGTGACCAGCCGCCTGTCCAGCACCACATGCGAGAGCTCCGTCACGCAGTCTTCCCGCCCCACCGCGGACTTCAATGGCATCGGGAGACTCGGGAGCGCTCGTGGGGTTTGATCCGTTCGCAAGGGATGCAGTACCGCAGCGACCGAACTGGCTTCAGGCACTGCCGGCGTGGGCGGTTCCATGGCCTCGATCCGCTCGATCCGCTCGATCGCAGCGACGAAGCAGTACCCACGCCCCGCGACGCTAGCGATGTACCGTGGCTTGTGCTGATCACACGCCAGGGCGCGACGAATGTTCGCGACCTGCACGCGTACATTGGAGTCTTCGACAATCAGCCCCGGCCAGGCGAGCGTTGTAAGCTCCCGGTGCGTCAGCACCCTGCCATTGCCTTCCACCAGCGCGGTGAGGATGTCGAATGCACGGCTCCCCAAGGGTACTTCCACGCCGTCCTTATGGAGTACGCGGATACTTGGGTAAAGGCGGAACGGTCCGAAAGCGAACGCATCGTGCATAGTCTGCGCTCCTGAGGGCGGCCAAGGAGAATGTGATCGTCGAAGCACCCTGCCAGACAGCTCCCTCAGCTCTGCGGGTTTTACTGCAGCACTTTCTGTTGCACCAGCCAATAGACGTAACAGCTGATAAGGCGGTTGGGGCATCGACCGCCCCACCACCAACGAACAGCTTCAATCCCGAACTCGACGACAGGAAACGATACGCCTGGACGGTCCCGGATTGGCCATTTCCTACAGCTCCCAGCAAGGCTGGCCTCAGTCGCGAACAGGAGCGCTGGCAGGAGGCAGCACCTGCGATCTGCAGGCGCTCCAGGTGGAAAACCGATATTGACCGGTGCTCGAGAACTGCTTCCCAGCTCACGCGGGTTAAGCGTAAACCTGCATGCGTTCTGGTCAATCAGCCAACAGTCTTCCCTTCACACGCGTGGTTCCAGGAAAAAGTCGATGATCGCTGGAAGCACCTGCTCCGGAGCCTCCAGGGTTGGGCTATGCCCGATCTGGCTGAGGCGAATCAGCTTCGAGTTGGGCAGCTCTCGCTTCATCTCATCGGACCACGCGGGCGGTCGCGGCATGTCCTCCTCGCCATTGATGATCAGCACCGGGATGGTGATCGATGGCAGCAGTGCGACTGAGCTTTCACGGTGCATGACCCCTTTCATCGCCGGACGCAGCGCTTTCGGCAAGGCCTCGATCCGTTCGCGCCAGTAAGCCACCAACGCCTGTTTTTCCGGATTGTTGCGAGTGGTCTTGCCGAACATCACTTCCATGGTCATATCGAGAATGTCTCCGACGAACCCCTGCTCGCCCGCGTCGACGACCCACTGCGCGAATCGCGCACCTTGCTCGGGCGGCTCACCACAGGCCGAGGAGCCGGCGACTATCAGTGAGCGGAACAGCTCCTGGCGTCGCGCAATGAGTCTGAAGGCAACATCTCCGCCCATGGACTGGGCCATGACATTGATCGACCTGAGCCCCATTTCCTCGATCAGTGCTTCCATATCGTCCGCGCACTTATCCATGGTGATGATATCGACATCGTCCAGGGCGCTTTTCCCTTGGCCTCTGAAATCAGGGCGTATTACCCGGAACTTTCCGGCGGCTGCTTCGACTAGACCGTCGAACATGGTCCCATCGAGAAAACAGGAGTGGAGGCAAAGAATTACTGGCAGATCAGCCTCGCCTGTATCTTCGACCCAAAGAGTCGTACCGTTTACCTGAATGTTCTTACCGTGGGAATTGACGACTTGTAACATGATGACTCTCCTGACATTGGATATTCCCGCGCGGGAACTTTTTGTAAGTTGCAGGTGTGAATTTATTTATCTGAAAGACAACTTCAGTTGGCCATGTTGCACGATGCCTTGGAAACCAGCGCTTTATCGTGCTTGAGGAACCAACCTGTGGTTTCTCGAGTGAAGAAAGCCGTTACACATGCAGCGACTATCATCAGCCCGGAAATGAAGTACAGGGCGTAGTTGTAACCCGCCACTTGTTCAAAACCGCCGCCTGCGCCAATGAACATACCAATCACGAAAGGACCGAAGCCACCGGCGTAGATACCCACATTGACAATTGAGCCTGCAATTCCGGATGTTCCAGGCTTGGCCGAGTCGAAGGCCATTGCATACAGCAGCGTGTAGGGGGCGTTCATCGCACACCCGGCGAACAACTGGACGCCAATGAGCCAGGCCAGACTCAATGATGTGAACTGAAAGAGATACATACCGAGAGCCAGCCAGGCGAATACGATCATCAGGCAAAGCTTGCGGCCCACGCGATCAGAGATCCAACCCCAGACTATCTGCCCGATACCTCCGGTGATGGTGAACAATACGGAGTACGCCGCGGCTTCGGCGAAGTTGTAATTGGCCACGAATGCCAGGTACTGGGGCAACCAGAAACTGATGCCGAAATACCCGACGATGGCCAGCATCGAGACGAGAGCGATGATGCTGATATTCGGGTTCCGCACCGCAGACCGAAAAGCGCCCTCAGGTGCCACCGCGGCTCCTTGGGCAGCCGTCAACGCTGGAAGCGTTTCTCCTACGTCACGCACATGATCGACAAACGACTCATAGCGTTTCTTGGTGCAAAACCACCAATAGACGGAAAATATGATGATCATCGGAACTGGAAACAGCAGGAAGGCCAGCCGCCAGTTCTCGGGGCCGTAGGCGTTCAGCAAGGCACTGATAGCCAGACCGCCGATCAACGTACCCCAGGGATAGCCCGTGTGGTGCAGGCCCAATGCAAAACCGCGCCGCTCCCGTGACCACCATTCGGACAAGGAGGTGACTTCGATCGCCTCACCGGCACCACCAAAGGCGTGGGAAATCACCTGCAAGGCTACGAGCACGCCCAGCGATGCGGTCAGGAAGTTCAAGCCCGTTAGAAATGTAAACAGCGTATAGGCAATCACGATGGGCAGATGGCGATACTTGCGCATCCAACCCTGCCCGCCCTTGTCAGCCCAGATCATGCAAGGCACGGCGATCAATGACGTGGCGATGGTAATCAACGCCGCAAGAAAACCCGCCATTTCCGCGCTGGTTTTGAACTCGCTGGTAATAGAGGGCAACACCATGAAGAACATCTGCCGCGAATTCGCATCCATGGCGTAGATCAGCCATAGCAACGCCATGGCTCCCCACGAGGCGGCTCCAGCTCCTTTGGAAACTCGTGTGAATGATGAAGCAACAGCAATTTTATCTTGAGCGAGTCCCATAGGATTATCTCCCGCTAAGTTTTATTTTTATTGTTCTCCGACGAATAACCAGCGCAGCGCACTTACGATGTCGGGTTTGCCGGCAACTCCATATCACTGAAAGCCACCGTTTGAAGATTAAAAACCCAGCGAGACTTGCTGAATATAGCTAGAGCATCACAGCAGCTTTGAACTTTTGGCACAGGTCAATGGCATGGACGGATCGCGGGCATTCGTTGACGAATACAGGCTTCAGAAACGCAGAAACCCGGGTAGAACCCGGGTTTCTGGATGAGCCGGCTTGCGGCCGCTGGACTGAAAAGGCACTGAACAGGCTATTGCAGGATTGGCGCTTACCATTCCGAAACGCCCAGTACCACTTGCATCGCTCCCTGCCTGTTCAGGTCACCTTCCAGGGATTCTTATCCCATTTGTCCTGGAAAAACTCGATAAAGACCCGGATACGGGGGCTGAGGTGCTTTCTGTCTGAATACAACAGGTAAATCGGTTCAATGATCCCCGACTTGTACGTCTCCAGCAAAGGCACCAGCGTTCCCGCTTTTACATCGGCCCCAATATGGAAATCGGCGAGTTTCACGACACCCGCGCCCGCCAAGGCCATGTCTCGCAGAAGATCACCCTGAGTGAAGGATGCGCTGGGTGTCACGGGAACCGAAACCCCCTCTCCTTCCTGAACGAATGACCATTTGTTCCATGGGCTTACAAAGCTGAAGTTGAAGCACCGGTGGTTCAGCAGGTCAGACGGCACAGCGGGAACACCCTGCCTGGCGAGGTATTCGGGCGAAGCACAAATAAGCCACTCACACTCCCCGACTCGCTTGGCAATACGCGAGGAACTGGGCAGTACGCCGCTGTGGATCGCGATATCGAGCCCCTGTTCAAAATGGTCCACAAACTGCGCCCCTAGCTGGATTTCAACATCCAGGGACGGATACAAGTCCAGGAACTCAGGAAGCCAAGGCACAATCTGGTGCTTGGCGAATGTGGTCATGGTGTGAATTCGGAGCGTTCCACTGACTTTCGAGGGGAGTGCTTCAGCCAGGGAGTCGGCCTCATTCATGGCATCAACGACGGCCTTGGCACTGTGGAGGTAAGCCGCCCCCTCCTCGGTCAGGGTGAGAACCCGTGAACCCCGCTGGAAGAGCCGAACCTGCAGCCTGTTCTCCAGTCGCGTGATCAACTTGCTTATTGCCGAAGGCGTCAGATTATGGACCCGGGCAGCGGCCGAGAAGCTTCCACACTCGTTGGCCCAGATAAAGGCAAGTAGCTGTGAATAATTGTCCATTTCCCATCCTGACGTTAACTGTTCAGCGTCACGCGCCCTGAACGACCATAAAAAAACGCGCCGCAGCGCGTCTTTTGACCGTTCGTATTACCGGATGAACTGCTCAACATAATCGTCTGGCAGACCCAGCGTCTTGTAATGAGCACGGGCGTTTTCAAGCTTGGTGAAAACATCTTCGTAGCCTACCGCAACGCCCTGAGGATCGACGTAAGTGTAGCCACCCTGCACGTGGAACCAGGTGATCATTTCCTCAACGTCTTCGGGCACGTAAAGGGTATGTGTTTCACCCGGGGGCTCATAGGCAAAAGAGCCCTCTTCGGCAATCCAGTCATGTTCCAGGTAATACCAGCGCCCCTTGAGCACGATTGCATGGACGCCCCCCGTGTGGCGGTGACGGGACAGAACACCGGCCTGCCGCACACGCAGAAGGTTGATGTAATACCCGCCACTGGTATTGAGCAGGAGCGGCTTGAATGAAACGGTCTTGGTGACCGGAACCCAAAGCTCATCATCTTCAAGCCAATTGGACATGACACCCGGGTGAACCATATCTGGCGTCATGAACGGAACTTGCGGCAACTGGTAGGGAATCGCTAACTCGTCAGGCTTGACGGGATTATTCATTGTTGACCTCTCAGCTATATCAAGACTTCAGAGCGCACTAACTGCGCCCTGACTTTGGCTGGCTGAAAGGTTATGGGGGCGATCTTTCGATGAAAATAGCTGCAAAATCACACCAGCTGTGACGCGTGGTCATAGGGGCGACTTGTGTTCTACATGGCCCATCGGCTTCACGAAGATTAACAACACCTAACACCCCTCGTTCGGACGACAGTCCTAGGATGGAGGCCTTACCAGCGCGCATCGCCGAACCCTGGGAGCCGCCATGAAAACTCGTGAATGTGAGCCTGCAAACGAACTTGATGATCCCCTGCGCCGCGAGCTGCTGCGGGCCACGGGAATCGTCACTCTCGGAGGAGTCCTGGGCTCTTCCCTATGGTTGACCCTGCCACCCCGGGCCGAGGCCGCCAACGCCACAGGTGAAACAAGCCTGGGTTCCCGTCTTCGCGGTGTGCAGCACTTCGGCATTACGGTGCAGAACATGGACCGCGCGTACGAGTTCTACACCGAGGTCCTCGGTGGGACGGAGATCATGCGGGACGGTGACTTCTTCGGGGATCGCATCCAGAACACCCTCCTGCTCACGGAGGAGGTGCAAGCGGTAGCGGATGGGGTCAACCCACGTACACTCGGCATTCCCGACCTTCGCGGTGGCGCCCAGCGTCTGGATGTCAGGTTCATCCAGTTCGACAACGTGGTGATCGAGCTCCTCCAGTACCGGGACAAGGAAGAACCGGCCGGCCAAGGCGATAGCTTCGCCCCGGCCCGGGAACTGACCAGCCCGGCCTTCCCCCGCTCCATGCACGTGTGCTTCTACATCCGCGACGATGTCGACTTCAATCAGTTCGTCCGCGACCTCGAAGCGGAGTCCGCCCGGCGCGGCATGACCCAGGTCAAGGCCAACCGGATCGTCAGGGCAACCACGGAACAGCAGCGGCTCGAGGCGGCCATCGACAGCAACACCAACAGGATCACCGAGGGGCCCTCCTCAGGCTGGTCGCTGATCTACTGCAAGGGGCCCGAGGGCGAACAACTGGAGTTCGTTCAGGTTCAGGGCCATGCCAAGCAGACCTTCGACGGGGCCTATGAATCCCGTCGCAAGCAGCTCGGCGGGTAACCCGCCCTCCCCTGTACACGCCTTTGCGACGACGCGGATAGCACCATGAAGACATTCGCATCCACACTGCTGCTGCTCTCGCTCGCCTTCGCTCAACCGAGTCGGGCCGAGCCTCAGGCGTTGGTGGTGGGCCAGATCAATCTGAGCTTCTACACCGCCAGCGCTGCCGTCGTGAAAGTAGTACTGGGCCAGCTCGGACACCCGGTGCAGGTGGTGGAAGGCAACCATCCCGACATCTACGGTCGACTGGGGCGTGGCGAGGCCGATCTGCTCATCGCATCCTGGCTACCCAATGCCCACGGCCATCTTCAAGCGCCCCTGGCGGACCAGTTGGTGGAGGCCTCGACCCTGTACGAAGACGCTCGCCTGTACTGGGCGGTACCGGCCCACGTTCCGCAGGAGGCCGTGCGATCCATCGACGACCTGAAGAAACCCGACGTGCTCGAACGCATGGACCGGGTCATCGTCGGCGTCGGACCAGGGTCGGGCCTGATGAACGGGTCCGAGCGGATCATGCAGCGCTACGGCCTGCAGGCTGCCGGCTACAGCCTAAAGGTTGCGCCTGCCCCGGAATGGTCCCTTCGCTTGGCCGATGCATCCGAAAGCGGCCGCTGGATGGTGATGCCCCTATGGCAACCGCAGTACCTCAACGCTCTCTACCCCGTGCGAATACTCGACGACCCGCGTGGGATCTTCGGTGTCGATCGCGCGGTGGTCGTGGTACGCAAGGAGGTCTGGCAGCAACTCCCCGAGCGCACGCGGGTGGTCTTGAAACGTGTGCACCTGGGCATCCCGGTGGCCACCGAACTCGAACGCCAGATGATGGTGGAAGGGCGACCCGCCGAGCAGGTCGCTCGTGACTGGATGGCGGCCAATCCAGACGTGGTCGCCGCCTGGTTCCGGGAGTAGCCGAACCCCCATCGCCCACCTGCGCCCCTGGGCGCGACTCATGAAAGCCGCCCCGGACCTTGTTCCGCACGCGTTAAAGGATTCGAGGTACCGGTTCAACAGGAGACATCGTGATGAAACCGCTTTACGCCCCCTTGCTTGCCACACTACTGGCGGCCTCCGCCTTCACCCTGACTGCCAACGCCGCACAACCTGAAGTGGGCAAGGTGGAACTGGTGGCCGAACTCGAAATCACCCCCGGCAATGTCACCGCTTCCAAGGATGGACGCGTGTTCGCCAGCGTCCACGGTATGCGCCGGGGCCCCGTGCAGCTGGTGGAAATCACCGGCAACAACGCCTATGCGCCGTTCCCGAATGACGCCTGGAATGCCAAGCCCGGCAGCGGGCAGGACGTTCTGAACACCCCCCACGGGGTAGTGATCGATGGCCAGGATCGCCTGTGGGTGATCGACCACGGCAACTGGATGGACACGCCGCAGCCGCCGAAACTCCTGGCATTCGATATCAACACGCGTGAACTCGCGTACCGACACGATTTCAATCGCTGGGTGGCACCGGCAGGGCAGATCCTTCAGGACCTGGCGGTCGATGGTGAGCGGGGATTCGTCTACGTCGCTGACTGCGGCCTGGACCCAGCCATCGTGGTTGTCGATACGAAAAAGGGCACCGCTCGCCGCTTCCGCGGACATCCGTCCCTGGCTGCGGAAGATGTCGAACTGGTCGTGGAAGGCAAGCCACTGCTCTTCCCAGGTGAGGGCGGTCGCATGGCGCCGGCGCGGGTGGGGATCAACCCCATTACTCTGTCCGCCGATGGCGAGACGCTTTACTTCGGTGCGATGAACGGCACCAGTTGGTACGCCGTGCCCGCTCGCCTGTTCCGCGAAGGTGCTGCTGATGCGCAGATTGCCTCGGCCATCACGCGTGTAGGCGCCAAACCCATTTCCGATGGCGCCGCGACGGATGCCGAAGGCAATCACTTCATCACCAACCTGCCGGACAATGGGGTTGACGTCCTGACCTCCAACGGCGAGTTGAAACCGCTGGTGAGGGATGAGCGTTTTCTCTGGGCCGATAATGCCCACTTCGGACCGGACTCCTGGCTCTACGTGGCGGTCAACCAACTGCATCGAAATCCCATCTTCACGGGAGCCGGGGACACCGGCGTGCCACCCTATCTGATCGTTCGGATCTGGACCGGTACCAAAGGCCAGCCGGGACGCTGAAACTGACCTGACAGTGCACTGTCGCCCATGAGGTCTTCCGTCATGCGTTCGAGTGTGAGGAGGAAGCGTCGTGCCGCATTCCAGGCTTTTCGAGCCGCTGTCTCTCGGACGTCTGCAGCTGGCCAATCGCATCATGGTCGGCCCTATGTGCCAGTACTCTGCGGAGGACGGGTGCATGAGCGATTGGCACCTTATTCACCTCGGCCAGCTCGCACTCTCGGGTGCAGCCTTGCTGGTCATCGAGACGACGGCCGTGTCACGGGAGGGACGCATCAGTCACGCCGACGTCGGTCTCTGGAATGACAGGACCCAGGCAGCGATCGCCTTGATGCTGGAGAGTATCCGACGCTGGTCAGACATCCCCATCGCCATTGAACTTAGCCACGCAGGCCGCAAGGCGTCCATGGACGTCCCCTGGAGGGGCGGCATGCAATGCCCCCCGGGCCGGGAAAGGGGCTGGCAGGCCAAGGCACCTTCCGCGCTGTCCTACAGGCCTGGCCAGATTGCCCCGAAGGCGCTGGACCGCTTCGACCTACAGCGCATCCGCGAAGGGTTCGCCAAGGCCGCCATGCGCGCCTCACGCGCCGGTATCGACGCTGTCCAGATCAACATTGCCCAGGGATTTCTGCTTCATCAGTTTCTATCTCCGCTCACTAACCAGCGCGCCGATGTGTACGGTGGTTCGCTGCCTGGGCGGATGCGATTCCCCCTCGAGGTCTTCGACCAGGTGCGCGATGCTTTTCCAGCCAGTCGCCCCATTTTCGCGCACCTCTGCGTGTCGGATGGTGGCGAAGTTGGCTGGACGCTAGAGCAAGCCCTGATTCTCGCCAAGGAGCTGGAGGCCAGAGGCTGCAGTACCATTCAGGTGTCCTCAGGTGGAATCCAGCCCCGCGACACTGCTCCGGCAGCGCGCGAAAACCTGGAGTCGCTTGCTCGAGCATTGAAGGCGGCAGTGGCAGTTCCCGTGGCGATGACTAGCCCCCTCACCGGTTACCAGCAGGTCGAGGCGCTTGTCTCCGATGGCACAGCGGACCTTATCGCCATGACGCAAACGCTCCTGAACGCCCCCCGTTGGCCCTGGCTGGCAGCTCACTCATTGGGTAGCCGGGTCTGGATGCCGGTCCAATACACACACGGACGGTCTGGCCCCTTCTAGATGATGGGACTGCAACGCCCGGACCTTCTCGGTCCGTCCCACCCTCCCCTGCAGCCTTCCGATATATGCGTCATGCATGGGGCGGTTCCTGTTAGCGGAAGAGCTGCCATCGTTGTCGCTAAACAAGAGGGTGGCAGATCGCGTGGGGTTAGCGAACCGGCTAATAGGACCCGGCATACCACGAGGATCTCCCCACGCGATCTGCCATAGAGCGGTGCAGTCCAGAACTGCCCGAATGCCGATGCCTACGAGTGTCGCCAGCACCTTGATGGCGCGATCGCACCTATTAGTTCGGGTCGCTAAACCCGGTCACGGTAGAACCGTGACGGCCGGCACTCTATCCAGCGCGTTTGTTCGCCGGACTGCAACCAGATTGCATCGCCGAACGCGTCGCCACACGCCCCAGCGCCCCGCCATCCGTGGCTTTTGAATCACCGCATGACGAGCACTGTGTGCTCGCTAGCTGTCGGCACTTCCGACGGCGGGTTTCTGTCGGGCACGCTTCCTGAACTGCCCGGGGCTCTCGCCGGTCCAGCTACGAAAGGCCCGATGGAACGCACTGGGCTCCTGGAACCCGCTCATGATGGCGATCTCGCTGATGCTGAAGCGGTCGCCTTTGAGCAGTTCGAAGGCCACCGAGCGGCGCACCTCGTGCTTGATCTCCTGATAGCTGAATCCCTCACGCTCCAGTTGGCGGCGGAAGCTGGTGGCATTCATTCCCAATTCCTCGGCCAGGGAAACCAGCGTCGGAGGGATGAAATCCTCCTGCTGCCGTAGGCGCCGGAACACCCTTGCAGCCAGGCTCTCGTCATTGCGTATGCGCACGATCAGCCATTGCGGCGAGGTCCGCAGGAAGTGCTTCAGCGCGGGCAGGTCCTGCACCACGGGAAGCGCCAGGTAGCCGGCGTCGAACACCACTTCGGTGCGGTCAGCGTCGAACTCCAGCAACGGCCCCCACAGCAGCGGATCGGATCCATGGGAAGGACGCGGGTGGCCGAAACGGGTCCGGTCCAGGGGAATGCGCCGGCCAACGAGCCAGCAAAGCACCCCCAGAACGATATTGAGGAAGATCTCTTCCGCGCTGCCCCTGATGGCCTGATTGGCCATCGATGTCTGCAGGCCGATCACTGCCTGGCCGTTGCGCACCTCAAGGCTGGCGCGGATGTCATGAATGAATAGCCCGAGGTACCTCAGGTATTGCGACAGCGCCTTGCCCAGGGTCGGCTCCTGGATGAGGCCGCGACAGATCAGGGCGAAGCTTCCACGCGGCAAGCCATGGGAATCGAACCCGAAGAACTCATCGTTCAACTCCCGGACCATGGCCAGCCAGAAACTGTGGACGGCCGTGGCAGGCAGGCGGGCGTCCGGCAGCTCCAGCGATTGGGCGTCGATGCCAGCCTCTTCGAGTATCGCCCGCTTGCGCTCAGGCGCGTCCTCCAGCTTGTGCAGAGCTGCCTGGACGAGATACGCCGCCACCGAATCCTGTTCCCGCATGCTGCCCCTCAATGCTCCGCATAGCCCCGGCGAAAAGTCGGCCCATGATAGTTGAGCCTGACGTGTGCCAGACAGCTCGCCTGTGGCAAAAACTTCCACGCCGACCTGCGCAGTTTGGGCATAGGCCAGCGCCCTCCCCGCGCCTAGACTCGAAACCCTGATTGGAAGATGGGCATCAGCGCCCATGCAGGAGGTAAGGTGGGTTTCACACAGTCTGCGAGTCACGATGCCATGCCGGAGGTCCGTCGGGATAACTCGTCAGCGTCGCGTTTCGAGCGCAATCGTGAAAAAGCCCTGGCGCTTTTCGCCTGCAAGGGTTTTGGCCAGGTCAGCCTGCGTGAATTGGCAACCCACCTCGGGCTCGCCGCCGGCTCCCTCTATCACCACTGCAGCAGCAAGGAAGAACTCCTGTTCGAGTTCATCGAGGAGTACTACGAAGGGCTGCTCGCGGTTTCGTCCCGGTCGAACCCACGCAAGCCTTGCATCGAGCGACTGCATGAATTGGTCGCCGCCCTGATCGAACTGCACAGGGCCCGGCCCCTGCACTTTCGCCTCGCCATGCAGGAGCGGCATTGCCTCACACCTGCCCACCAGATGCGCATCGACGAATTGGAACTGCGCTGCCAGGAGTACTGGCTGCGTGACGTTGGGCTGGCCGCCGAGCCGTCCTCGGCTCGGCGCAAGGCGGCCGGCGATGCGCTTTCCGGCATCTTCCAGCAAATACCCAACTGGCTGGAGCACTCCGAACTCCCCGATGCCGAGCGCTCAGCATTCCTGGAAAGCCTGATCTTCGGCGCCGTGTCCCAGTTGATCAGTTTCCTCAAAACCTCTTCACCCGTGCCAAAGCAAGGTAACTCCCATGCCCCAGTACTGCGCTCCGCTTCGTGATCTGCGCTTCGTCCTGCACGAAGTCTTCGATGCCCCGTCCATCTGGGCTCGCCTGCCCGCCCTGGCCGAGCGGGTCGACGCCGATACCGCCGACGCCATTCTGGAAGAAGCCGCCAAGGTCACCGGACAGCTCATCGCCCCGCTCAACCGCAGCGGCGACGAGGAAGGCGCACAATGGCAGGACGGCGTAGTCACCACCCCAACCGGCTTCAAACAGGCCTACACCACCTACATCGAAGGCGGTTGGGTCGGCCTTTCCGGCAACCCGGACTATGCCGGCATGGGCATGCCCAAGATGCTCGCCGTGCAGTTCGAAGAGATGCTCTACGCCGCCAATGCCAGCTTCGCCCTGTACTCCGCCCTCTCCTCCGGCGCCTGCCTGGCCATCGACGCCCACGCCAGCGAGGCGCTGAAATCCACCTACCTGCCACCCCTGTACGAAGGCCGCTGGGCCGGTTCCATGTGCCTGACCGAGCCCCACGCCGGCACCGACCTGGGGATCATCCGTACCAAGGCTGAACCGCAGGCCGATGGCAGCTACAGCATTTCCGGCACCAAGATCTTCATCACCGGCGGCGAGCAGGACCTGACCGAGAACATCATCCACCTGGTGCTGGCGAAACTGCCGGACGCCCCGGCCGGGCCCAAGGGTATCTCCCTGTTCCTGGTGCCCAAGGTCATGGTCAATGCCGACGGTTCCCTCGGCGCGCGGAACGCGGTTTCCTGCGGCTCCATCGAACACAAGATGGGCATCAAGGCCTCGGCCACCTGCGTGATGAACTTCGACGGCGCTACCGGCTACCTGATTGGCGAGGCCAACAAGGGGCTGGCGGCCATGTTCACCATGATGAACTACGAGCGCCTGTCCATCGGTATCCAGGGCATTGGTTGCGCCGACGCCTCCTACCAGAACGCCGTGGCCTACGCCCGCGAACGTATCCAGAGCCGCGCCCCCACCGGTGCAGTGGCCAAGGACAAGGCGGCCGACCCGATCATCGTGCACCCCGACGTGCGCCGCATGCTGCTGTCCATGAAAGCCATGACCGAGGGCGGCCGCGCCTTCGCCTGCTACGTCGGCCAGCAGCTGGACCTGGCCAAGTACGCCGACGACGCTGACGAACGCCAGCGCGCCGAAGCCCTGGTGGCATTACTCACGCCAGTCGCCAAGGCCTTCTTCACCGACACCGGACTGGACAGCTGCGTGCTCGGCCAGCAGGTCTTCGGTGGCCATGGTTACATCCGCGAATGGGGCCAGGAGCAGTTGGTACGCGACGTGCGCATCGCGCAGATCTACGAAGGCACTAACGGCATCCAGGCCCTGGACCTGCTGGGCCGGAAGGTCGTGGCCAATGGCGGCGCCGCGGTGCGCCTGTTCTGTGGCGAGGTGCGCAGCTTTGCCGGCCAGCCCGGCGCGCCCTATTCCGGCGAACTGCTGGAAGCCCTGCAGCGACTGGAAGGCACCAGTGAGTGGCTGCTCGACCAGGCTGCCTGCAACCCCAATGAAGTAGGCGCTGCCTCGGTCGAATACCTGCAGCTCTTCGGCCACGTGGCCTACGCCTGGCTCTGGGCGCGCATGGCCCAGGTAGCCCAGGCGCGCCGCGAGGAAGACGAAGACTTCTACGCCGCCAAACTGGCCACCGCCGAGTTCTACTTCCGCCGCCTGCTGCCACGCACCCTCGGCCTGGAAGCAAGCATTCGCGGCGGCAGCGAGCCGCTCTTCGGCCTCACCGCCGAGCAGTTCTGACCCTTTAGCGTGTCGCGCGGCCCAGCCGTACTCGGGCCGCGCCTTTTTAATTTCGTCGTTCCGGCGCCTTTCTCAGGAGATTCAAGCATGCAAGACGTCGTTATCGTCGCCGCTACCCGCACCGCCATCGGCAGCTTCCAGGGTGCCCTGGCGAACATTCCCGCCCATGAACTGGGCGCGGCCGTGATCCGCCAGTTGCTGACGCAGACGGGCCTTGTGGGCGGCCAGGTGGATGAAGTGATCCTCGGCCAGGTGCTCACCGCAGGCAGCGGCCAGAACCCGGCGCGCCAGGCCGCCATCCTCGCCGGCCTGCCCCATCAAGTGCCGGCCATGACCCTGAACAAGTTGTGCGGCTCCGGCCTCAAGGCCCTGCACCTGGGTGTGCAGGCCATTCGCTGCGGCGACGCCGAGGTGATCATCGCCGGCGGCCAGGAGAACATGAGCCTGGCGCCCTACATCCTCCCGGCAGCCCGCACCGGTATGCGTATGGGCCACGCCAAGGCGCTGGACAGCATGATCCACGACGGCCTGACTGATGCCTTCAACGGCTACCACATGGGCGTGACTGCCGAGAACCTGGTGGAAAAATACGGCCTGACCCGCGAGCAGCAGGACGCCTTCGCCGCCGCTTCCCAGCAGAAGGCCGCCGCTGCCATCGAAGCCGGACGCTTCAAGGATGAGATCACCCCGATCCTGATCCCGCAGCGCAAGGGTGACCCCATCGCCTTCGATACCGACGAAGGCCCGCGTGCCGGCACCACCGCCGAGTCCCTCGCCAAGCTCAAGCCAGCCTTCAAGAAAGACGGCAGCGTCACCGCCGGCAATGCCTCCACTATCAACGACGGCGCTGCCGCCGTGGTCCTGATGAGCGCCAACAAGGCCGAGTCCCTGGGCCTGCCGGTGCTGGCGCGGATCAAGGCCTACGCCAACTCCGGCGTCGACCCGGCGATCATGGGCATCGGCCCGGTGACCGCTACCCGTCGTTGCCTGGAAAAGGCCGGCTGGAACCTCGAAGACCTGGACCTGATCGAAGCCAACGAAGCCTTCGCCGCCCAGGCCCTGTCGGTCAGCCAGGAACTGGGCTGGGACATGGCCAAGGTCAATGTCAACGGCGGCGCCATCGCCCTGGGCCACCCCATCGGCGCGTCCGGCTGCCGCGTACTGGTGAGCCTGCTGCACGAAATGATCAAGCGCGATGCGAAGAAGGGCCTGGCGACCCTGTGCATCGGCGGCGGCATGGGTGTGGCGCTGGCTATCGAGCGCTAAGGCAGCCGGTAAGGGGCAGCGCTTTGCTGCCCCTTGACGTCGATATCCAGAAGCGATGGTGCAGCCGGCCAGATTGTGCCCCGGATTTCATACGGGCTACTGACGTGTAGGAAGGCCGGCTTCATCCTGCTAATCGGAGCATTTCAATCGTCACGGGCAGAGCCGATGACTCATGACCACGCCCTGTGCAGCGCCGTCAGTGCATTGACCCACAACCCCTCAATTGCCCGCTGAAACGCCCCGATCGATGGCCATATCCGCTCCGGTGATCGAGCGTGCCGCGGGTTGGCAAAGGAAGTGCACCAGCTCGGCGACCTCCTGGGGCTGAATGAAACAGGCTCGATCACCCTGCGGATACTTCGCCAGCAACTCGCGGTAGTACCCCTCGGGATCGCCCTGGCCATAGTGCTCGGCCTGGAATTTCAGCATCGGCGTCTCGATATCGCCCGGCGACACTGCATTGCAGCGCACACCGAATGGCGCCAGGTCCAGCGCCAGGGTCTTGGTCAGCAAGGTCACCCCGCCCTTGCTGGCGCAGTAGGCCGCCGCGTTGCGGTTGCCCTGGCGGCCGGCGTCACTGGAGATGTTGACGATGGCACCCTGGCTTTCCTTGAGAGCCGGGATGGCCGCTGAACACATGAAGAACGTCGCCTTCAGGTTCACGTCGAGGACCAGATCGAAGTCCTCCTCGCTGAAACCTTCCACCGGCCCTTCGCGCCAGACACCGGCCGCGTTGACCAGGGCATCCAGCCGACCGAAGGCAGACAAGGTTGCGGCAACGGCCTCCTCGCAGGTCGATGGCCGGCGGATATCGCCGGCGAAGGTGCCGCAGGCAGGGAGCTCCTCCTGCAATCGGGCCAGGCCCTGGGCATCCCGGTCGGTGGCGAAAACCTGCCAGCCGCCTTCGGTGAATCGCTGTACCAGTGCGCGGCCGACTCCGCCAGCGGCGCCCGTGATCAGTACGACTTGAGTGCTCATGTTGGTTCTCCTCCCGCTCACGGCGCCTTGTTTTCGATCAGGCAGTTGCCACCATCCACCACCAGCAACTCTCCGGTGATGTAGCTGGCTTCCGGTGATGCGAGGAAGGCCACCGCCGCCGCCACTTCATCCGGGCGCCCCGCTCTGCCGATGGGCACATAGCTCGCGGCGTGCGTTTCTTCTTCCGTACTGGAGCCGGTTGCGATCCAGCCCGGTGCCACGCTGTTGACCGTGATCCCCTGACGGGCCACTTCCAGCGCCAATCCCATGTTCAGGCCCACCATGCCGGCCTTGGCCGCGCTGTAGGCCGCTTCGCCGGGATTGCTGCCACGGGTGCCGGTGGTCGAACTGATGTTCACGATGCGTCCGTAACCCCGCGCCCGCATGCCCGGCAACACGGCTCGGGTCAGCAGGAACGCCGTGGTCAGGTTGCGGGTGATGGAGAGGTTCCAGATGTCGAGGTCCATGCTGGCGACCTCGGCGAAGGGTTCGGGACTGCCCTGCATGGCCATGCCGGCGTTGTTCACCAGAATGTCGACGCGCCCCCAGAGGGACTCGGCCCAGGTCGTGAGTTCGCGCACCTGCTGCTCGTCGGTCAGATCGGCCGCCCTCCCCTCGGCCTCGAACCCGTCTGCGCGCAGTTCCGCCACCCGCTGGGCGATTCGGGCGCTGCTTGCGGTGACGATCAGTTTCACCCCGGCAGCCCCCAACCGGCGGGCTATCGCCATGCCGATGCCCAGTTCGCTGCCCGCGCCGCTGACCAGCGCCACCTGCCCCTGCCAACCCGTGTTGTTCATTTCACGCTCCTGACCGTTGATGTCGATGGAGTAGAAATTAGGTGTTAAGGCCTGATAGAAAAAGACAACTGTTATCAGGAAAACTGACAACCACCATGGCTTTCACCAGCGAATCGCTCAAAGTATTCCTCGCCGTCCTCGAAGCAGGCTCTTTCTCCGCCGCAGCCCGCAAGCTTGGCCGCGTGCCCTCCGCCGTCAGCATGGCCGTATCCCAGCTGGAGGCCGAACTGGATCTGGACCTGTTCGACCGTTCCACCCGCAAGGCCCTTCCCACAGCGGCCGCTCGCGCGCTCGAGCCGCAGGCCCGGCAGGTCGCCAGCCAGTTGAACCTGCTGGATGCCCATGCCCTGCAACTGCATCAAGGTCTGGAAACTCGCCTGGTAGTGGCCATGGCGCCGGAGCTGCAAACCGGGGCCTGGAGCCGTCCCCTGGCAGCCCTGTCCCGTGAGTTTCCGACGCTGCAGATCGAGGTGCGCTCCGCCTCGCAATCCGAGGCCGTGCGCATGCTGCATGAGGGCAGCGTGCAACTGGCGCTGGTCTTCGAGCGGCCGGGGATCGATGAGCGCGAGGCGTTTCTCGAAGCCGGCAGCCAGTTGCTGGTCGCGGTTGCCGCTCCCGGATATCCAACCGCCACTGACGACATGCCGCTGGGCGAAGCGGAGATGGCCACTATCCGCCAGATCATCGTCGCCTCCGGCGAACCCACGGCCTCCGACCCGCAGATCGTACTGTCACACCGGGTCTGGCTCACCGACAGTTACCTGGCCACCCTCGACCTGGTGCAGGCAGGCCTGGGCTGGGCCTACCTGCCGCAGCCCTTGATCCAGCCGCTGGTCACCTCCGGCTCACTCGCCGAAGTCCGCTTCGACAACATGGCCAGCCAGATGCGCCTGTGGGTCGACATCGTCTGGATCAAGAACCGCCCCCTGGGCCTCGGCGCCACGCGCTACCTGGAACTGATGCGCGAGCAGCTCAAGCGCGAGCCCGGAAGGGCCTAGCGACGCCGCCCCCTTCGCGAGCTGAGTTCGCGCCTACAAGCAACAGCGCGGGCGACGACGCAATCACCCTGCTATTTGGGGGCCCCGCTCACACCGCTCGACGTGGCGCCGGCAACGGCCTGTTCCGCCGGCGCGACGGAGAACTTCAGGCAAGCATCGGCCACCGGCCCCTTGCGCAGCAGCTTCACGTCCTTGAAGTAGTCCATGGACATCACCCAGGGCATGCCCGGCCCCTGCCGCGGCAGGTTGGCCAGCACGCGCTGCACATAGCCGGCGCCGAAATCCAGTAGCGGCCGGGTCGGCATGCCGGCTGGTGCCTGGGGTTCGCACACGGCGTGGCCGTGGTCTTCCATGTAGCCCAGCAGACGGCAGAAGTGCTCGCACAGGAGGCTTACCTTGAGCGTCCAGGAAGCGTTGGTGTAGCCCACCGCGAAGGCGAAGTTGGGAATCCCGGACAGCATCATGCCCTTGTAGGCCACCGTCTCGTTCCAGGCGATTGGCTGACCATCGCGGGAGAGCTGCACACCACCGAACACCTGCACGTTGAGCCCGGTGGCCGTGACGACGATGTCCGCCTCCAGCGCCACGCCGGACTTCAGGCGCACGCCCTGCTCAGTGAAGCTGTCGATCTGGTCGGTGACGATGGAGGCCTTGCCGCTGCCCAGCGCCCGGAACAGATCGCTGTCGGGTACCACGCAAAGACGCTGGTCCCAGGGGTTGTAGGGTGGGTTGAAATGCACGTCTACCGGATAGTCCTTGGGTAGCGCGCGCGTGTTGACGAAGCGAATGATGCGCCGTGCAGCGTTGGGAAATCGCTGGCAGAAGCGCCACAAGGCCAGCGCGACCCTGGCGTTCTTGTAGCGCACGATGGAATAGGCGGTCTGCTCCGGCAGCAGCTTGCGCAGCAGCAGCGCAATCGGGTCCTTCGCCGGCAGCGGGATCACATAGCTCGGGGTACGTTGCAGCATGGTCACGTGGGCGGCCTTGTCGGCCATGGCCGGTACCAGGGTCACAGCTGTGGCGCCACTGCCGATCACCAGCACCCGCTTGCCCGCGTATTCCAGGTTTTCCGGCCACTGCTGCGGATGGATCACCTGCCCCTGGAAGCGCTCGATACCGTCGAAGGCCGGGGAGAACCCCTGGTCATAGCGGTAGTAACCGCCAGCCGAGAACAGCCAGCGGCAGCGCTGGATGCTGCGCTGACCGGTGGCGGTGTCTTCTACCTGGACTTCCCACCACCCGCGTTCGCTGCGCCAGTCCGCCGCAATCACGCGCTGGCCGTAACGGATATGCCGGTCGATCTGGTGCTCGGTCACGGTTTCGCGCAGGTAACTCATGATCGCGCTGGCGTCGGCTATCGCCTTCTCATCCTTCCAGGGCTTGAACTCGAAGCCGAAGGTGTAGAGGTCGGAGTCGGAGCGAATGCCCGGATAGCGGAACAGGTCCCAGGTACCACCCAGGTCGTTGCGGGCCTCGAGTACCTGGAAGCGCTTGGACGGCTGATCCCGCTTCAGGTAACAGGCAGCGCCAATGCCGGACAGACCGGCACCGACGATCAACACGTCGAGGATGTCCTGCGAGGGGGTCGATTGCGCGGTCACGGCGATTCCTTGTGTTTGTTGTCAGGACCATGCGTGGCAAAGCCATGCTAGAGGCTAGAGCTGGACTATGGTTCCAACAAGCTCCGCTTCGCACTATCCAAAAGCATGGAATCGCGGTGATGGTCGCCCTCCTCGTGTTGCCGTAGCCGGTCAGGCGACGATCTCCGGCGCGTCGAAATCCAGTGCCACCAACCAATCGCTCATCATTACCGCGTCGAACAATCGCTCCGCCGATTCCGTGCATGCCCCCGCCACCAGTTGCAGTTGCCAGCAGCGCCCGTCTGGCGAACAGGCTTTCAGGGTCCAGCTATCCTGCGATAACCAGCATGCGAGCAGTTCTTCGATTGACGCTGCGGCCAGTGGTCGGGTGCTAATCATCACCGTCACGCCCATGGCAACCTCCGGACAAAAAAGGAGAATCTGATGCCGCGCCGTCGGGAGACGGCGCGGCAAAGGCAGTAGGATCGGACTGGCGGGTATCAGGCCACAACCGGGATCAGCGGGTCGGCGGCTGCCAGTGCGGTGGCGCGATCAGCCGCCGGCGGGTAGATCCACACGGAGTTGATCTGCTGCTTGATGGACTTGCCTTCCTGACGTTCGAACTTGATCTGGCGATCCCAGCCTTCGGTGAACACAGCCCCCCACGCGCCGAGATCCAGGCAGGTGACGTACTTGGGTTGGCTATACGGGGTCGACGCAACGCCCAGCAGGCTGGCGGCGACGTTATTGCCGGCGGAGCGCCCCAGGGCAATGGCGTGTTGGCAGGACATCAGTGCATGGTTGCCCTGGTCGTCGCATGCCGCGCGGGCGACGTCGCCGGTGGCGAATACACCGTCATGCCCGTGAACCTGCAGGTTGGCGTCGACGTGGAGGCGACCCTGGCCATCACGCTCGGCGGGGATCTGCTCGGTCAGCGAGCTGGCGCGCACGCCAACGGTCCAGATCACGGTGTCCGCCTCGATGCGCTCACCACCGAACAGGGTCACGCCGGCGGCATCCACCGAAGCCACGCCGCTGTTCAGCCGCCACTCGATACCCAGTTCGGCGGAGGCCTCGACGATGGCTCCACGGGGCCCCTCGCCCAGTGCGGCACCGATCTGGCTGCCACGGTCGACAACGATCACCCGGACATCAGCGTCCTCACCCAGCACGGCACGCAGGCGGGCCGGCATTTCGGCGGCGGTCTCGATGCCGGTGAAGCCACCACCAGCGACGACCACGGTGTTGCGGCTGGTGGAGGCGGGACGCTCGGCCAGGGACTGGATATGGCGATCCAGGCGCACAGCCTCCTCCAGCTGGTCCACATCGAAGGCATGTTCGACACCCGCCATCGCCGGGCGTACCACCTGGCTGCCGGTAGCCAGGACCAGGCGGTCGTAGCCAAGCTCGGCGAACTCGCCATCGACACTGCGATAGCCCACGCGCTTACCCTCGGTGTCGATGCGCTCGGCGAAGCCTTTGACGAAGGTGACGCCCACCGCGTCGAACAGCTCGCCCAGCGGCGCCACCATCTTGTGCACCTCCGGCTCGTAGAAGCGCGGACGGACGCGCAGTTCGGCCTGGGGGGCGAGCACGACCACTTCGACGTCATCGCGGCCGTGCTGGTCCAGCAGGCGAGTTGCGCTCAGGGCGCTCCACATACCGCCGAAGCCGGCGCCGACGATCAGAATGCGTTGTTTCATGTGTATCTCCAGAAGGCGAAAAGTCAGGTTTTCCCGGGCAGATGCGCCCGACATCTTGATGCCGGGCTGTGAGGTCATCGCCCCGAACCACACCGGCTAACTGCGACTCTATTAGTCGTAGTTAATTTCGGCAAGCGTTTTTTCTTGCTCGCTGCGCCGCTCGTCGCCATCATCACCTTCAACCCGCAACAAATCTGGGTAACGCGCCATGAATAGCTTAGTATTCAAGGCGTCGGCGTAATCCTGAAGCCTCCATGCAGGGCGCCAAGCATTGCGGTACGTGCGAAAAACCGCCTCACTAAAGGCGATAGATATAGTCGGAGTTAAAAATGGCGTTGTATAGCGCGGGCGTGGAGTACGGCATTCACTGCCTCCTCTACCTGGCAGACGAGAAAGGCAACGGCCGCGAAGCGAGCGTGCGCGCCCTGGCCGAGCTGCAGGGCGTGCCCCCGGAATTGCTGGCCAAGGTATTCACCCGCTTGGCCAAGGCCGGCCTGGTGGCCGCTACTGAAGGCGTGCGAGGGGGTTTCCGTCTGGCGCGGCCGGCCGACGAGATCACCGTGCTGGACATCGTCCGCGCCATTGATGGCGACAAGCAGATTTTCGAGTGCAGGGGCGTGCGCGAGCGTTGCGCGATATTCGGGAGTGACTGCCCGGCACCGAACTGGGCGGTTGCCGACCCCTGCTCCATCCACGCGGTGATGCTGCAGGCGCAGAAACGCATGGAAGAAGCCCTGGGCCAGCAGACCGTACTGGACCTGGTACGCCGCGTCGCTCGCAAGGCCCCGCCCGAGTTCGGCGAGCAAGTGCTGCGCTGGATGAACGAGCGTCACGACGGCAAGGTGGAAGTCGGCCCGCTCTGAGGCCGTCCGGCGGCGGTGATCCCTGTAGGTGCGAATGCATTGGCGAATCGGTTCAAAGGGCCGGCCTGAACTACGAGCCTGCGACTCGATGGGTTTCGCTTCGCTCTACGCCATCCTACGGGAGGCCCGAACCTCGCTCGGTACGAAACCTGTGGGGGAAGTTGAACTCCTTCTCGCGATAGAAGCCTTGCGGATGGCGACCTGCGCCAGGGCCTGGCTACCGCGCAACAAACGCAAGCGGCGTGAACTCGCTTCGATGCTGAGGTGCTCGCCGCCTGGCAGCGGAAATCGATGGAGGCCTTCGGAATGATTCATGGGGCTCTCTCGCTACGACTGGGTCCGATACCCAGTGAACGTAGCGAGGCGGCAGGAAGTTAGGTTCCTTCCCAGCGCACAGGGAATGCGCTCACGCTGGAGCCTGAGCGCAGTCGCCCTCCCCTTACGTCTGCTTGCGCTTGCGGAACTCGGCCACCTTATGCCGGTTCCCGCACAGCGCCATGCTGCACCAGCGGCGACGGTGGGACTTGGTGCGGTCGTAGAACCAGAGCACGCAGTCGGGGTGTTCACAGACCCGTACCAGGTTGAAATCACCTGCCACCAGCAGCTCCGCCGCCGCTTCCGCCAGTGGCGCCAGGTACTGCTCGGCGGTGCCTGCCGCCCGCACCGTTTCCACACGAGGCTCACCATCGGCGGGCCAATCCAGACGCAAATGGCTGGGACCGGCGAGGAAACGGTTGAGCACCTCGGGATTCCCCCTACCGCCTGACTTGCGCTGCTCCACCAGTTCGCGCACGGCTTCGCGCAGGACCAATGCGGCCTGCAGCAATCCACCCTTGGCGAAGCGCGCTTCCGGCAGGTGCCAACCAGTGCGGACCAGCCAAGCTTGGACGTCCGCATCGCTGTGCCAGAACTCGCACGGGGCGCCATCCACCACCGCCACGGTGTTGAGCAGGTCGAGCACCGGGTGGTCGGCCAGTACGAAGGGTTCGAGAGGGGCTGGGGACGCGACGGTGGTCATGGCGACACTCCGGATAGTGAATGTGGGAAGTGTAACCCCATAAAAACAACATGAACAGTTACGACGAATGACACATGTAACCCATAATTTTACCTTGACTGGTTACAAAGTCGGTTCATACTGCGCCCCACAGTAACCATCATTAGCAACTTTATAAGTTACGGAGTGCCACGCCATGACCTCACCCCTCATTCATATTCCGGTTCGCCACCAGTTCGTCGATGCCGACGGTGTTCGTGTCTTCTACCGCGAAGCCGGCGATCCCGCCGCCCCAACCCTGCTGCTGGTTCACGGCTACCCCAGCTCATCCCACCAGTTCCGCGATCTGATCCCGCTGCTGGCTGACAGATTCCACATCATCGCGCCGGACCTGCCCGGCTTCGGTTTTACCGAGGTGCCGGCAGAGCGCGCCTACCGCTACAGCTTCGATGCCCTGGCCACCACCCTTGGCGCCTTCGTCGACAAGCTGGGACTGAAGCGCTACGCCCTCTATGTATTCGACTACGGCGCGCCCACCGGCCTGCGCCTGGCCCTGGCCCACCCCGAGCGTGTCACCGGCCTGGTGTCGCAGAACGGCAACGCCTACCTGGAGGGTCTGGGTGATGCCTGGGAGCCGATCCGCGCCTACTGGGCAGAGCCGAGCAACGCGGAACGCCGCCAGGTGGTGCACGATGCCGTGCTCAACCTGGACGGCACCCGCTGGCAGTACGTGCATGGTGTGAAGGACATCGCGCTGGTCGCCCCGGAATCCTATTACCTCGACGCCCTGCTGCTGGAGCGCCCGGGCAACAAGGACCTCCAGCTCGACCTGTTCCTCGACTACGCCAACAACCTGAAGCTTTACCCGGCGTTCCAGGCATTTTTCCGCGATACCCGGTTGCCGTCCCTGGTGATCTGGGGCGAACACGATCCCTTCTTCATCCCACCGGGGGCCGAAGCGTTCAAGCGCGACAATCCCAATGCGGTGGTGGAGCTGCTGGATACCGGGCACTTCGCGCTGGAAACCCATGTCGGCTATATCGCCCAGCGGATTCGGGAGGTGCTGGGAGATATTCCGGCTTGATCGGATGAACGTCTTGCAGGGGTGATTTCATTGGCTAGGTCTGCGTTAGTTGTTGCGAGAGATCCACCATTGGGTGAAGAGCCCTGTAGGAGCTGGCTTGCCAGCAAATCGTGGCCATTCGCTGGCAAGCCAGCTCCTACGGGAAATGCAGCTGCTTGCAACACCTTATACAGACAGGGTCAATTCATTCGCCAAAGGCTGCACAGCAGTCCAGTCGTCGGTGAATAGGCAGACGTCAGGCCTGCCTGGCGATTGAAGTCCCCCCTACAGATCCGCGCCCGCCGTTTGGAGTTTTACCAGGCTTGACCTTCTAGACGACCAGTCTAATATCCAGTCCCCATGACCGATCTGCATCCCAAACCCCGTCGCGGCCGCCCGCCCAAGGTCGACCGCGACTTCGCCGATACCCGTGCCGCGCTGATCCGCTGTGGCATGGAGATCCTTACCGAGCAGGGTTTCATGTCCACCGGCATCGACACGGTGCTCAAGCGCGTGGGTGTGCCGAAGGGCTCGTTCTACCACTACTTCGACAGCAAGGAGGCCTTCGGCCAGGCAGTGCTGGAGAGCTACGCCAGCTACTTCGCCCACAAGCTCGACCGTTACCTGCTGCAAGAAGACGTGCCCCCGCTGCAACGCCTCTGCAACTTCGTCGAGGACGCCAAAGCCGGCATGCTCCGCCACGCGTTCTGCCGAGGTTGCCTGGTGGGCAACCTGGGTCAGGAAGTGGCCATCCTGCCAGAAGGTTTCCGCCCGGAACTGGAGGCCATCCTCTGCAGTTGGCAGGACCGTCTGGCCCAATGCCTGCGCGAAGCCCGTGCAGCCGGTGAGTTGTCGGCGAAAGCGGACTGCGAAGGGCTTGCGGCGTTCTTCTGGATAGGCTGGGAAGGCGCCGTGTTGCGTGCCCGGCTGACGCGAGACAACGTTCCACTGGATGTTTTCTTCAAAGGATTCCTGGCCGGACTGCCGCGCTAGCCCGAAAGGGTGCGCGGTTTTTCAGGCCTATTTATAGACGACTGGTCTAATTGGAGGAGTGAGCATGTTCAACGCAATCCTGATCGAGAAGGACGACGCCGGTTACCGCGCCCGCAATACCCAACTCGATGACGCGCAACTGCCGGAGGGCGATGTCACGGTTCGCGTGGCCTACAGCACCTTGAACTACAAGGATGGACTGGCCATTACCGGAAAGAGCCCGGTCGTGCGCCAGTTCCCCATGGTGCCGGGCATCGACCTGGCCGGCACGGTGGAGAGCAGCAGCCACCCGGACTACCAGGTCGGCGATGCGGTACTGCTCAATGGCTGGGGCGTGGGCGAAACCCATTGGGGCGGACTCGCGCAGAAGGCCCGTCTGAAAGGGGATTGGCTGATCCCGCTGCCCAGCGCCTTCACCCCGCGCCAGGCGATGGCCATCGGCACTGCCGGCTACACCGCCATGCTGTGCCTGCTGGCACTGGAGCGCCACGGCCTGAAGCCCGGCCAGGGCGACGTGCTGGTCACCGGCGCCAACGGTGGCGTCGGCAGCTTCGCCATCGCCCTGCTCGCCCGTCTGGGCTACCGGGTCGTCGCCGCCACCGGCCGTACCCATGAGGTGGATTACCTGAAGGGCCTGGGCGCTGCCGAGATCATCGACCGCGCTGAACTCTCCGAACCGGGCCGCCCGCTGGGCAAGGAACGCTGGGTCGCCGCCATCGACTCGGTGGGCAGCCACACCCTGGCAAACGTCTGCGCCGGCTTGCGTGCCGACGGCGCCGTGGCCGCCTGTGGCCTGGCCCAGGGGATGGACTTTCCCTCCAGCGTGGCGCCCTTCATCCTGCGTGGCGTAAGCCTGCTGGGCATCAACAGCGTCACCCGCCCGCGCGCCGAGCGCATTGAAGCGTGGGATCGCCTGGCACGGGACCTGGATCTCGCCCAACTGGACGCCATCACCCGCGAAATCGGCCTGGGCGATGCCATTGCCGTAGCCGGCGACCTGCTGGCCGGCAAGGTGCGCGGTCGTGTGGTGGTGAACGTCGACGCGTGACCGGGAAAGGCACCTGTCAGGTGCCTTCCTCCAGCAATCCGACCATCCGTTGCGCCAGCCCTCGCTGCCCCGCGAGGCGCTGGACGATCCGTTCGACGATTTCCACCCGCTCCGCCGCCACTGCCAAGCAACACGGCGGCCAGGGTTTTGCGGGACATGGATGAAAGCTACAACACGGGTACAAGATCCTGTAGGGGCGAATTCATTCGCCAAAGGCAGCACAGCTGCCCGCCCTCGTGGCCTGAACGTGGCGGGCCTCCGGTCCACTTGGCGATTGAAATGGCTATGTCTGCATTGCGTGTTGCAGGCAGCTGAAATGCCCGTAGGAGCTGGCTTGCCAGCGAATGGGCCCGTTTCGCTGGCAAGCCAGCTCCTACAAGGCTTTTGGCCGAATGGGAAATTTCTCGCAACAGCTAATGCAGACATAGCGATTGAAATCGCCCCTACAGGGAAAAGCAGGCCGTGCCCATGAAAAGCCACGGCGCTCAGTCTTAGAACAGTGTCCAGGTGTAGGACAGGATCAGCCGGTTCTCATCGATGTCGGTGCGGTAGTTGGAGCGAGCCATGACGTTGCGCACGCGCACGCCAAGTCCCTTGAGGCTACCGCTCTGGACGACATAACTGACGTCCAGGTCGCGCTCCCGGTCCTTGCCCTCGAAGCCCTGGCCGGTATCCACGTTGTCGCCGGTGATGTAGCGGGTGCTGGCCACCAGGCCGGGGATGCCGAGGGCGGCGAAGTCGTAGTCGTAACGCACCTGCCAGGAGCGTTCGTCGGCGAAGGCGAACTCGTAGGTGGGGACTTCGTTACCCAGCGGGCTGACGTTGGCGAATACGCGTGGGAAGGCGCTGTCGCCATACATCGCCTGGTAGCCGACATAGAAGGTATGGCCGCCACGCTTGGCTGACAGCAACGAGAAGAAAGCCTGGTTGTCGATCTCGCCGATGAGCTTCTTGCCGTCTTCGCTGGAGTCGAAATAGCCGACGTTGGCGCCCAGTACCCAACTGCCCACCGGTTCGCTGTGCTTGAGGCCGAAGAAGCGCTGGTCGTAGATGTCTTCCAGCTGTGCATACCAGGCGCTTAGCGTGGTGCGGTTGGCGTTGAAGGCAAAATCGGCGCCAGCGTAGTTGAAGGCGTCGCTGGAGGCCTGGCGCTGCGGCAGGTGGCCGAGCATGGCCTGCATCTTGTCGTCGCCGGCCTCGTTGCGCAGGCTGGTGCTGGTGAGATGGCCGCCCTGCACGGTCAGCCCGGCGATTTCGTTGGAGGTGATGCTGGCGCCCTGGTAGCTCGGCGGCAGCAGGCGAATGTCGCTGAACACCAGCACCGGCAGGTTGGGTTGCAGCTCCCCTACTTTCAGCTCGGCCTTGGAGAAGCGCATCTTGCCGGCCACGCCTAGGCGGCTGTAGTCATCGGCGGCCTTGCCGTCTTCCTGTACGGGCAGCAGGCCGGTGTTCACCCGGTCGGGGCTGCTGTCGAGCTTGATGCCTAGGGTGCCGATGGCGTCGAGCCCGAAGCCCAGCGGGCCCTGGGTGTAGCCGGACTTGAAGCTGAGGATGAAGCCCTGGGCCCACTCTTCGGCCTTGGACTGTTTGTTGGCGCCGACGATGTCGGAATAGTCGCGGCTGAAGTAGTAGTTGCGCGCTTGCAGGGTCGCGGTGGAGTCCTCGATGAAACCGGACTCGGCGGCCTGGGCGAAGCCGGCGCTGACGCCGGCACAAAACATTGCGGAAAGCTTGCTCGTGGTGTTGGTCATTTCGTCGCTCTTGTTTTTATTGGGACAAAACTCCCCCGCGGCCCTCTGTCGGGGCCATGCACGCAAGTCGGGGAAGGTGTGGCGATGGCTGCGGACAGCTCCCGCAGTAGCTCCATCACCGGGTCAGGTCACGGATTGGGTTCGAGCACCTCCTCCCGTTCCGGTGCAGGCTTGGCCACAGGGCGTGCCGTCAGCAGCAGGTGGGCGACGATGCCGAAGATCAACCCCCAGAACGCCGCCGACAGCCCGAGGAAGGACATGCCCGACGCCGTGACCAGGAAGGTGATCAGGGCCGCCTCGCGGTCCTCCGGTACCGCCATGGACCCGGCCAGCGCGCCGGCGATGGCGCCGAACAGCGCGAGGCCCGCCAGTGCGGCGATAAGCTCCTTGGGTAGCGCGGTGAAAATCGACACCAGGGTGGCGCCGAAGATGCCCAGCAGCAGGTAGAACATCCCGCCCACTACGCCAGAGACGTAGCGTTTCGCCGGGTCTTCATGGGCCTCGCGACCGGTGCAGATTGCCGCGGTAATGGCCGCCAGGGTCAGACCGTGGCAGCCGAAAGGCGCCAGCAGCAGGCTGCCCAAGCCGCTGGCGGAGATGATCGGGCTGGCCGGTGTCCGGTAGCCGGCATTGCGCAGCACCGCGACGCCAGGGACGAACTGCCCGGTCAGGGCCACCATCACCAACGGCAGGGCGATGTTGAACAGGCCGTGCCAGGTGAATGCCGGCGTGACCCATTCCGGCGTGGCCAACCCCACCACCAGCGCCGAGGTATTAAGCTGGCCGCTGCCCGCAGCAATGGCACAGCCCACCATCAGCACCGCCATCACTGCATAGCGCGGCGAAAGTCGCCGCACGACCAGGTAGGTGATGAACATCGCCATCACCATCGCCGGCTCGTCCTTGAGGGAGGTGAACAGGCGGGTGCCGAAGCAGAACAGGATGCCCGCCAGCATCGCCGCCGAGATGGCCGCCGGCAGCTTGCCGACGATGCGGTCGAAGGCGCCGGACAGCCCCACCAGGAGGATGATGGCGTTGGCCATCACATAGGCACCCACCGCCTCCGCAGCGCTGATGCCCGGCAGCATGGACACCAGCAACGCGGAACCGGGCGCCGACCAGGCGATGATCACCGGCACCTTGTAGCGCAGGCTGAGCACGCTCCCCAGCACCCCGCTGCCGATGGAGATGGCCCATACCCAGGACGACAGCAGTTCGGCCGGCATACCGCCGCTCTCCGCCGCCTGGAACACGATCACCAACGGTCCGGCGTAGGAAATCAGGGTGGCGATCAGCCCTGCCACCACGGCGGACAATGAGCAGTCCTTGAACAACGTGCGCATGCTGCCTCCAGGCCAGTTTGCGACTACAAGTGAAGAGGGCTTCAGCCCTGCGCAGCGGCCGCCAGCGGCGCAACCCGGGATTGCTGCAGGTGGACGAAGCACATGGCCAGGGCAGCGATGGCGCCGGGGATGGCGAAGGCCATGAAGTTCAGTTGCAGCGGCAGGTTGATGCCGAGCAGCGCACCGCCCAGCAGCGGGCCGACGATGGCACCGTTGCGACCGATGCCGGAGGCCCAGCCGAGACCGGTGGAGCGGATCGCCAGGCCGTAGAACTGCGCGGCGGTCGCATACAGCAGGATCTGCGTGCCGATGGTGGTGGCGCCGGCGATGCCGATCAGCAGGTAGAGCACCGGGGTCGGGCTCTTGAAGCCCAGCAGGCTGATGGACACAGCCGCGACGATGAAGAAGACGGCGACGACCTTCGGCAGGTTGAAGCGGTCGCCCAGGAAACCGCCGGCGATGGCGCCGAACATGCCGCCGAAGTTCAGGGCCAGCAGGAAGGACAGGCTCGAGCCCAGGCTGTAGCCGGCGTTGGCCATCAGCTTCGGCAGCCAGGAGCTCAGCGCATAGACCATCAGCAGGCAGCAGAAGAACGCGACCCAGATCATCAGGGTGCGCAGGCCGCGTCCCTCGCGGAACAGTTCCAGCACCGGGGCGCCCTGGGTCTTGGTTTCCGTCAGCTCCAGGAGGTCGTCGTCACGCAGTTCACGTTCGGGGGCAATCCGCTTGAGGATGGCGCGGGCCTGCTCGGTCCGGCCCTGACGCAGCAGGAAGCCGACGGACTCCGGCAGGTACCAGAGGATCAACGGCAGCATCAGCAGCGGCACGGCGGCGGCGAAGAACATGGCCTCCCAGCCGAAGCGCGGCAGCATGTAGATACCCACGCCCGCAGACAGCATGCCGCCCAGGGAGTAGCCGCTGAACATGATGGCGACCAGGGTGCTGCGCAGTTTCTTCGGCGCGTACTCGTTCATCAGCGCCACCACGTTGGGCATCAGCCCGCCGATGCCCAGGCCCGCCATGAAGCGGCAGATGCCGAACTCGGTGGGTGTGCTGGTGAAGCCGTTGAGGACGGTGAAACCGGAGAAGAGCACGAAGCAGATGGCGATGCCCTTCTTGCGGCCGATCTTGTCGGCCAGCGGGCCGAAGAACAGCGCGCCGAACATCATCCCGAACAGCGCGTAGCTGCCCAGGGCACCGGCTTCCAGCGGGGTCAGGCCCCACTCTTTCATCAGCACCGGCAGGACCACACCGTAGATGAACAGGTCATAGCCGTCGAAGATGAGCAGCAGGGCGCACCAGCACATCACCATCCAGTGGAAAGGCGTGAAGCGCGCGTTATCGATGATCTCGTGTACGTCGAGTTTTCGCATGGCATCTGTCTCTTTTGTTTTTGTTGTGTAGAAACCGCAGGCCGGGCGCGTGACGGTGCCCGACCGATAGATACGTTGCTCTGGGCCTGATGGGTTTCGCTCCGCTCGCGCAAGGCCATCCCATAGGATGGGTAGAGCCTGCGAAACCCATCGCCACGGTGTTCTTAGCCCAGGTCACCTCCACCCACCGGCAGGGTCACACCGGTGATGTAGGAGGCGTCGTCGGAGGCCAGGAAAAGGATGGCGCCGGCCTGTTCGTCGATGGTGCCGTAGCGTTTCATCAGGCTGCTGTCGACCGTCTGGTCGACGATCTGCTGGTACCAGACTTTCTCCTGCTCGCTCTGCTCGGCACCATTGCGCGGAATGCGCCGCGGCGGCGCTTCGGTGCCACCGGGTGCGGTGGCGTTGACGCGAATGCCACGTTCGGCGTTCTCGAAGGCCAGGCAGGCGGTCAGCGCATTAACCCCACCTTTCGCAGCGCCATAGGGCACGCGGTTCACCCCACGGGTAGCGATGGAAGACACGTTGACGATGGCGCCCGCGCCCTGCTCCAGCATGAACGGCAGCGCGGCATGGCAGCACCAGAGCGTGGGGAACAGCGAGCGGCGCACTTCGGCCTCGATCTCGTGTTCCTGGTAGTGCTCGTAGGGCTTGGCCCAGATGGTCCCGCCCACGTTGTTGATGAGGATGTCCAGCCGACCGAAACGCTCCACCGCGGCGGCAGCCACACGGTGGCATTCGGCGAACTGTTCGAGGTCGGCGGTCAGGGCCAGCATCGAGGCACCAGCGCCCAATTCGTCCTGCAACTCGAAGACCAGCTCGGAGCGGTCGACGGCCACGACGTGCGCGCCCTCTTCTGCCAGCCGCTCGACCACGCGGCGGCCGATACCCTGGGCCGCGCCGGTGACCAGCGCGACCTTGTCCTGGAATCTCTTGCTCATGGCATTGCCCTTTCAGTTCGTAGCCCGGATGCAATCCGGGAATTCCCTGCACATTCGTCCCGGATTTCATCCGGGCTACGGGTCTGTAGGAGCGAGCTCTGCTCGCGAACGGCACCGTGCGAATCCCTTCGCGAGCAAGCTCGCTCCTACGTTCAAGCCGCGCTCGCGGCGAACTTCTCGTAGTAGAAGTTCGCAGGCGCAATGCCCTGCTCGCGGATGTACTGGCTGACCGCCTCGACCATGGGCGGCGGGCCGCACAGGTAGACGTCCACATCACCGTCGTTGAGGTGCTTGGGCGCGATGTGCTGGGTCACGTAGCCCTTCTGCGGGTAGCTGCTGTCCGGGCTGGCCACGCAGGCGCTGAAGGTGAAGTTGGGGATGCGTGCGGCGAAGGCTTCGAGCTTGTCCATCTCCACCAGGTCGTGGTCGTGGGTCACGCCATAGATCAGGTGCAGCGGATGCTCGCTGCCCTCTTCCGCGATCTTTTCCAGCATCGCAGTGAAGGGCGCCAGGCCGGTGCCGCCGGCCAGCAACAGCAGCGGGCGACGGATATCACGCAGGTAGAAGCTGCCGAGCGGTCCGGCCAGGGACAGGCTGTCGCCGGCTTTGGCCAGGCCAGTGAGGAAGCTGCTCATCAGGCCGCCCGGTACGTTGCGGATCAGGAAGCTGACTTCGCCATCCTTCTGCAGGGAGCTGAAGGAATAGGCGCGGGTCTGCTCGCTGCCCGGCACCTGCAGGTTGACGTACTGGCCCGGCAGGAAGGCCAGCTTGCTCAGGGACTCACCCTTGATGGACAGCGAGATGGTGCTGTCGGACAACTGGCGCACGGCGCTGATGCTGGCCTCGAAGCTGGCCTGCTGGGTCTTGCAGACCTCGGAGGACGCCGGCACCCGCACCACGCAGTCGCTCTCGGCGCGCATCTGGCAGGTGAGCACGTAGCCCTGGCCAGCTTCATCTTCGCTCAGTGCATCCTCGATGTAGTCCTGGCCCATGTCGTAGCGGCCGGCTTCGGCGAAGCACTTGCAGGTGCCGCAGGCACCGTCACGGCAGTCCAACGGGATGTTGATGCCCTGGCGATAGGCCGCGTCGGCCACGGTTTCGCTGGGGGTGGCGTCGATGAAACGGGTGACGCCGTCTTCGAACGTCAGTGCGATTTTATGGGACATGGCGGGCACCCTAGATGTGGTAGACGTCGATGACTTGACGTACGTAATCGTTTTTCAGGACCACCTTCTTCGCCTTGATCAGCGGGCTCTCGCCGCGCACGTCGAGGGTGTAGAAGCTGGTGCCGAAGTAGCTGTCCACGGTCTTGTAGCGGTAGCTCAGGGTGTGCCAGTTGAAGCGCACCTTGCACTGCCCGTCGGCCACTTCGAGGATCTCGATGTTGCTGATGTTGTGGGAGGTGCGGGTGTCCGGCATGGTCGCGCTGGAACGGTCGGTCTTGATGCGGAAGACGCGGTCTTCCAGGCCGCCCCGGTTGCCGTACCAGATCAGCGAGATTTCAGTCTGCGGGTCTTCGGTCAGCTCGTCGCGGTCGTCCCAGGACGGCATCCAGAAGCTGGCGTCGGCCGCGTACAGCTCCAGCCAGTTGTCCCAGTCCTTGTCGTCCAGGTAGCGCGCTTCGCGGTAGAGGAAGTCGCGCACGGCGTCGTAAGAGATGCTCATTGCACGGCCTCCACGGGGATCAGTTGCTGCTCGGCCGCGGCGGCCTTGAGCATGGTTTCCTGCCAGTACTTGTGCTGCAGCACGAACAGGCCTTCGTCCTCGGTGCGTACGCCGGAGAGCAGTGGATGCAGGTCGATTTCCTGGGCGGCGGCGTCAGCGCCTTCGACCCAGTGCTCGGCACCGCGGGACATGTCGTTCCAGCCACGGTTGCCCTGGTAGCCCAACTGGCAGGAGCGGAACTCTTCCAGGTCATCCGGGGTGGCCATGCCACTGACGTTGAAGAAGTCTTCGTACTGGCGGATGCGCTTGGCACGGGCCTCGGCACTCTCGCCCTTGGGCGCGATGCAGTAGATGGTGATTTCGGTCTGGTTGACGGAGATCGGCCGGGCGATACGGATCTGCGAGCTGAACTGGTCCATCAGGTAGACGTTCGGGTACAAGCAGAGGTTGCGCGAGTTCTCGATCATCCAGTCGGCGCGAGCCTTGCCGAAGTCCTGGGCCAGTTCATCGCGGCGCTCGTAGAGCGGGCGGTCTTCCGGGTTGGCCCAGCGGGTCCAGAGCAGCAGGTGGCCGTGATCGAAGGAGTAGAAGCCGCCGCCGTTCTTGGCCCAGCTGCCAGCACTCATGGTCTTGATCTCTTCACCCGCTTCGCGCTGCTTGCGCTGGTTCTGGGTGGCGGCGTAGTTCCAGTGCACGGAGCTCACGTGGTAGCCGTCGGCGCCGTTCTCGGCGGTCAGCTTCCAGTTGCCTTCGTAGATATAGCTGGAGGAACCCCGCAGAACTTCCAGCCCTTCCGGAGACTGGTCGACGATCATGTCGATGATCTTGGCGGACTCGCCCAGGTGCTCGACCAAGGGTTTCACGTCGGCGTTCAGGCTGCCGAACAGGAACCCGCGATAGGACTCGAAGCGAGCCACTTTCGTCAGGTCGTGGGAGCCTTCGCAGTTGAAGCTGGACGGATAGCCGGCTTCGGCCGGGTCCTTCACTTTCAGCAGCTTGCCGGAGTTGTTGAAGGTCCAGCCGTGGAAGGGGCAGGTATAGGAGGAGCGGTTACCGCTCTTGTGCCGGCAGAGCTGCGCGCCGCGATGGCTGCAGGCGTTGAGGAAGGCGTTGAGCTCACCGTCCTTGTTGCGCGCGATAAAGATCGGCTGGCGCCCCATGGTCAGGGTGAGGTAGTCGTTCTTCTCGGGAATCTGGCTCTCGTGGGCGAGATACAACCAGTTGCCTTCGAAGATGTGCTTCATCTCCAGATCGAACAGACGCGGGTCCGTGAACATCTCCCGCTTGCAGCGGTAGATGCCCTTCTCCTTGTCTTCCTCAAGCAGGGAATGCAGAAAATCGAATCCCAGGGACATGGCCAGGGCCTCCGTTGTTATTGTTCAGGCCAGGTCAGGTTAGGGATGCGGAGAATTCGGCAATATCCGCTTTTTGCAGATCGCTATCCGTTTTGTGCAAAGCGGTGGGAGCTGTAACAAATCGCTGGTTGGCGTGAAAAACCTTGTAGGGGCGAATGAATTCGCCCCTACAGGAATGCATTCGCCCCAGAAATGGCTGACGAGGTCAGAGCCCGCGCCGCTTCAGGGTATCCGACGGCAGTTCGCCGAACTGGCTCTTGTAGCTTTCGGAGAAGCGGCCCAGGTGCAGGAAGCCGTAGTCCAGCGCCAGCTCGGTGACGTTGCGCACGTTGCAGCTGGGGTCGGCCAGGCAGGCGCGGATGCGCTCCAGCTTTTTCTGGCGGATGTAGTGCTTGGGCGTGGTGCCCAGGTGGCGCTCGAACAGCGCGTAGAGGGAGCGCAGGCTCATGCTGGCCTGGCGAGCGAGGAATTCGCTGCTGATGTCCTGCTTCAGGTTGTGCTCGATGTAGACCAGGATGCGATCGAACGAGGCCTCCTGGCAGCCCAGGCTCTCGCGGCTGACGTTGGTCTTCATCAGGCTGAGCATCTTGCTCGCAACGATCTGCGCGTAATGCTCCTGCACCCGAGGCAGCGCGTCGCTGGCCTCGGCTTCCTGGCAAACGATCGCCAGCAGGTTGACAAAGCCCTCCAGCTCATCGAGACGGTAGTTGTTCTGCAGGAAGCGAACACCGGCGCTGGGCCGGTGCCAGCGCTGCTCGTCACAGATGGATTCGAGCAGCGTGGTCGGCATTTTCAGGATGAACTTCTCGCAGTCGTCCGAGTAGGTCAGGTCAACCGGGTCGTCGGGATTGATCAGCAAAAGCTCGCCCGGTGCCAGGTAATGCTCTTCCTTGTGGCCGCGCCAGAGGCAGTGTCCGCTGAGGAGAATCTGCAGGTGGTAGATGGTTTCCAGCGCGGGCGAGGTGACGCGGACGGCGCCGCCGTAGCTGATGCGGCAGAGGTCGAGGTTGGCGAACTTGCGGTGGTTGAGGCTGGCTTCGGGGTGGCCGGCGGCGGGCAACCGAATGCAGTGCGAACCGACGTGCTGGTTCACATATCCGGACACGGCGTAGGGGTCCGCACGTTCGAACACCCTACTGCGCTCACTCAGCAGGCGACTATCCATACCAGGCACTCTTGTCGTTGTTATATGCCGCGGGCGTCATGCCATTGCTGGTAAGCACCCGCGGACCGATACCGCGATTCTATGTGAGCCTTTTCCTACACGCCTCAAGTGGAGATAAACGGTTACGAATGCGCCGACGGAATCAGGTCGCGTCGGCGTGGCTGACAAGTCCCTTGATCACCACGGCGGTCGTGGCAATGGCTGCAGGTACGACCAATGCCGTCAGCACTTGCTCGAAGTTCCAGCCCAGGCCCAGCAGGGTCGCGCCGATCCAGGCCCCGAGGATGGCGCCGAAGCGGCCGATTCCGAGCATCCACGAAACACCCGTTGCGCGGCCCTGGGTCGGGTAGAAGCGCGCCGCCAGGGACGGCATGGCCGATTGCGCGCCGTTGACACACATGCCGGCCAGCAGCACCAGGGTGGCCAGCAGGGTCACTTCACCGAGGCTCTGGCCAACGAAGTAAGCGAAGACGCCGGCCATCAGGTAGAACACGCCGATGACTTTGTGCGGGTTGAAGCGGTCCATGGCCCAGCCCACGCCCACGGCGCTGAGCACACCACCGAACTGGAACAGCGCACCGATGAAGGCGGCCTGTTCCATGCTGGCGCCGCTGTCACGCATCAGGGTAGGCAGCCAGCTGGTGAGCAGGTAGACAATCACCAGGCCCATGAAGTACGTCAGCCAGAGCAGCAGGGTTCCGGCGCTGTAGGTGCCGGAGAAGATCACCTTGAAGACATTGCGGCTCTGCACGGTCTTCTGTTCCGGCACGCTGAAGCCGGTGGCAGCAGCCACTTCGCCGGGCGCTATGGGGGCGAGCGTCCTGCGGATCTTGTCTGTGCCCTTGTTGCGCACGACCAGGAAGCGCGCCGATTCCGGCAGCCAGAGCAACAGCACCACGGCCAGGATCAGCGGCAGGATGCCACCGAGCAGCAGCAGGCTGTGCCAACCGTAGGCTGGGATCATCGAGGCGGAGACGAAGCCGCCGGACGCCATGCCGAGGTTGAAGCCGCAGAACATGCTGGTGACCAGCAGCGACTTGAGGCGCTCCGGGGTGTACTCCGACAGCAGCGTGGTGGCGTTGGGCATGGCGGCGCCCAGGCCCAGGCCGGTGAGGAAGCGCAGGATCAGCAGTTGTTCGAGGTTGGCGCTGAAGGCGGAGATCAGGCTGAACAGCCCGAAAACGAAAACGGCGATCACCAGTACCACCTTGCGACCGAAGCGGTCAGCCAAGGGGCCTGAGCCGAGGGCCCCGAAGACCATGCCGATCAGCGCGGCGCTCATCACCGGGCCGAGGCTGGCGCGGTCGATGCCCCAGTCCTGGGTCAGCGCCGGGGCGATGAAGCCCATGGCGGCGGTGTCCAAGCCGTCGAGGAAGACGATGAGGAAACACAAGAGCACAACGCGCCACTGGTAGGTGGATAGCGGCTGGGCGTTGATGAAGGATTGAACGTCGAGGGTGCCCGTGGCGGGCAGATGGGCTGGGCTGGTCATGCAGATATTCCTGCGATTGGCCGTCCTCCGTATGCGGGCCGTTCTATGCGGCCTCTGACGGGGAAGACTCGGACTGGACAGGAATGAGGGCGTTTCCGGTAATACAGGCTACGACCGGAACGGACTCTCATTGTTGTTGTTGGCCACGCTGGCTGGTAGCGCGGCTGTGCAGACCTTACGAAGAGACGATTCCCCGTTCAATTCGATAATCGGCAAAGCGTTCGATAGTCGAACAATTCCTCTGTGCACTGCTCTTCTGTGGGGGCGGATACATAGGCTATTTCTGCATGACGTGTTGTAGGCAGCTGCATTGCCCGTAGGAGCTGGCTTGCCAGCGAATGGCGGCGTTTAGCTG
>NZ_JASATC010000049.1:0-39300 GCF_038440135.1 Pseudomonas sp. OTU5201
TCCGCCCTTGCCGAAAACGACAGCAGATCCAGCGGACCCGATGAGCGAGCAATCCCCCAGCCCCGAACAACTCCTGAAACGCCTCGACCAGGCCATGGGCGCCGATCGCCATCGCCTGCGCCGGCAGCTCCACGAGCTGCGCAAGCACCCGGATGACGCCAAGTTGGCGCAGTGGGTCGAGCGCGTCCAGGCCTCGGTAGCGCGGGTCGAGGCGCGGCGCGCCAGCGTGCCGGTGATGCGTTACGACGACGCCCTGCCCATCGCCGCCAAGCGCGACGAGATCAAGGCAGCGCTGGAAAAGCACCAGGTGCTGGTGATTGCTGGTGAGACCGGCTCGGGCAAAACCACCCAGCTGCCGAAAATCTGCCTGGAGATCGGCCGTGGCACCCACGGCCTGATCGGCCACACCCAGCCGCGTCGGCTGGCGGCGCGCAGCGTGGCGACCCGGGTGGCGGAGGAAATCGGTAGCCCGTTGGGCGAACTGGTGGGCTACCAGGTGCGCTTCGAAGACCAGTCCAATGAGCGCAGCCTGATCAAGCTGATGACCGACGGTATCCTGCTGGCGGAAACCCAGCACGACCGCTTCCTCGAACGCTACGACACGATCATCGTCGACGAGGCCCACGAGCGCAGCCTGAACATCGACTTCCTCCTCGGCTACCTCAAGACGCTGCTGCCGCGCAGGCCCGACCTCAAGCTGATCATCACCTCCGCGACTATCGACCTCGAGCGCTTTTCCAAGCACTTCAACGACGCCCCCATCATTGAAGTCTCAGGCCGGACCTACCCGGTGGACACCTGGTACCGGCCGCTGGCCGCCGAGGTGGACGAGGATGGTGAAGCACTGTTCGATGACCTCTCCGTGGACCAGGGCATCCTCCGTGCCCTGGACGAGATCGCCGCTCACGAACGTGAAGTGGGCAAGCGTCCCGGCGACGTGCTGGTGTTCCTCCCCGGCGAGCGGGAAATCCGCGACTGTGCCGACGTGCTGCGCAAGGCCAACCTGCGCCACACCGAAGTACTGCCGCTGTATGCGCGGCTGACTCCGGCGGAACAGCAGAAAATTTTCCAGCCCATGGCGGGCCGCAAGATCGTCCTTTCCACCAACGTCGCGGAAACCTCCCTGACGGTCCCGGGCATCCGCTACGTGATCGACAGCGGTACGGCGCGCATCAGCCGCTACAGTTACCGCGCCAAGGTCCAGCGCCTGCCGGTGGAAGCGGTATCCCAGGCCAGCGCCAACCAGCGCAAGGGCCGTTGTGGCCGGGTCGAGCCGGGCATCTGCGTGCGCCTCTATAGTGAGGACGACTTCCTCTCCCGCCCGACCTTCACCGATCCGGAGATCCTGCGCACCAACCTGGCGGCGGTGATCCTGCAGATGCTGCACTTGCGCCTGGGCGATATCGAGGCCTTCCCCTTCATCGAACCGCCAGACGGCAAGGCGATCAAGGACGGCTTCACGCTGCTGCAGGAGCTTTCGGCAGTCAACCGCGAGAGCCAGCTCACCCCCATCGGTCGCCAACTGGCGCGCTTGCCCATCGACCCGCGCCTAGGCCGCATGGTGTTGGAAGGCGCCCGTCAGGGCAGCCTCGACGAAGTCCTGATCGTGGCCGCCGCGCTGTCGGTGCAGGACCCGCGCGAGCGTCCGATCGAGCGCCAGCAGGCTGCCGACCAGGCCCATGCGCAGTGGAAGGACGTGGACTCCGACTTCGCGGCGCTGATCAACCTCTGGCGCGGTTTCGAGGAGCAGCGCCAGGCCCTGGGCTCCAATGCCTTGCGTACCTGGTGCCGGAAGAATTTCCTCAACTACCTGCGCCTGCGCGAATGGCGTGACGCCCACCGCCAACTGGTGCTCATCTGCCGCGAGCTCAAGCTCTTCCCCGAGATCGGTAGGAGCCAGCTTGCTGGCGAACCTCGCAAGACGCCGAAGGACACCCCCCTTCGCCAGCAAGCTGGCTCCCACAAGGGCGCGGAGTCCGCGGAGCGCAGCATCGATTACGCCAAGGTGCACAAGGCCATCCTCTGCGGCCTGCTCAGCCAGATCGGCCAGAAGACTGAAGACGGCGACTACCTGGGCGCCCGCCAGCGGCGCTTCTGGATTCACCCCGGCACCGCCATCGCGAAGAAGCGCCCGCAATGGATCATGGCCGCCGAACTGGTGGAAACGACCAAGCTCTTCGCACGCATGGTGGCGAAGATCGAACCGGACTGGCTGGAGCCCCTGGCCGGTCACCTGGTCAAGAAGAACCACCTGGAGCCTCACTGGGAGAAGCGTCGCGGGCAGGTGGTGGCCTTCGAGCAGATCACCCTCTATGGCCTGATCATCGTCGGTCGTCGCGCCGTGCATTACGGCCCGGTGGACCCGGAGGTCTCCCGCGAGCTGTTTATCCGCGAAGGGCTGGTGCGTGGCGAAATCCAAAGCCGGGCGAAATGCCTTTCCGCCAATCGCCAACTTCTGGAGAAACTCGACGAACTGGAAGCCAAGGCGCGGCGTCGTGACATCCTGGCCGATGAGGAAACCCTCTTCGCCTACTACGCAGCGCGATTGCCGGCGGATATCTACCAGACCGCGACCTTCGAGAAGTGGTACGAACGGGAGCGTACGAACACGCCGGACCTGCTGATCATGCGCGAGGAAGACGTGCTGGCCCGCGAAGCCAGCGAAGTCACCGCTGCGCAGTACCCGGACACGCTGCACCTGGGTGAGCTGGAGCTGCCGCTGTCCTACCACTTCGAACCGGGCCACCCACGCGATGGCGTGACCCTGCGAGTGCCGGCGCCGCTGTTGCCGCAACTGCCGCCGGAGCGCCTGGAATGGCTGGTGCCGGGCCTGCTGGAAGCCAAGTGCGTGGCCCTGGTGCGCAACCTGCCCAAGGCCATCCGCAAGAACTTCGTGCCGGTGCCGGATTTCGTCAAGGCGGCGCTGGCCAAGCTGGTGTTCGCACAGGGCTCGCTGCCCGAGTCCCTCGGCCGCGAGCTGCAACGCATGACTGGGGCCCGCGTGCCCGAGGAAGCCTGGGTGGAGGCCGCTGCCCAGCTGGAAAGCCACCTGAAGATGAACCTGGAAGTGGTGGATGCCCGCGGCAAGTTCCTTGGCGAAGGCCGCGATCTGGTCGAGATAACCGCCCGTTTTGCCGAAGCCAGTCAGGCGGCGCTCGCCATCCCGCAGGCGCAGAAAGAGCAGAAGCCGGTAGAAGCCAAGGGCTTCGCCCAGGTCGCGGAGAAAACCCAGCAAAAGGTCGCCGGCCTCTCCATGACCGTGTACCCGGCGCTGGTGGAGGAGGGTGGCAGCGTCAAGGAAAGCCGCTTCCCGACCCAGGCTGAAGCCGACTGGCAGCACCGCCGTGCCCTGCAACGCTTGCTGCTGCAGCAACTGGCGGAAACCGCCAAGTTCCTTCGCGGCAAGCTGCCCGGCCTCACTGACCTGGGCCTGTTGTACCGCGACATGGGGCGCGTTGATGCGCTGGTGGAGGACATCCTCCTGGCCAGCCTGGACAGCTGCATCCTTGACGGCGAAGCCAGCCTGCCTCGCGATGGCGCGGCCCTGGCCTCACTGGCCGAGAAAAAGCGCGGCGCCTGGGCCGAGCATGCCGAGCGCCTGGCGCGGTTGACCCTGGAAATCCTCAAGCTCTGGCATGGCCTGCAGAAACGCTTCAAGGGCCGCATCGACCTGGCCCAGGCGGTGGCGCTGAATGACATCAAGGCGCAGCTGGGCAACCTGGTCTATCCGGGCTTCGTCCGTGAAACCCCGGCGGAGTGGCTGAAGGAACTGCCGCGTTACCTCAAGGCCGTCGAGCAGCGCTTCGACAAGATCGCCGCGCAGTTGCAACGCGACCGCGTCTGGTCGGGCGAGATCGCCGGCTACTGGGAGCAATACCAGGCGCGCCTGGCCAAGCATGCCCAGGAAGGCAAGCGCGACCCCGAGCTGGTGCTCTACCGCTGGATGCTGGAGGAGTACCGCGTCTCGCTGTTCGCCCAGCAACTCGGAACGCGCATGCCGGTTTCCGACAAACGTCTCAACAAACAATGGAGCCAGGTAGAAGCCTGATGAGCCCCTTCGAAATCCGTCCCATGAGCCCCGAGCTCTACCGCCAGCAGACCCGTCGCATCACCCTGGTGGTCGCCGGCCTGTTCATTGCCTTGGCGCTGCTGCTTTCCACCTTCTGCGTGAAGGTGTTCGGTACGCCCGGCGGTGACAATTTTCGCTGGAACCTGATCGGCGTGCTGGCCGGACTGGCGCTTACCGTTGGTGTGGTGCGCATCCAGTTGTGGCCGCGGCCCTGGATGGCGCCTGCGGTCTACGGTTGGCAGCTCAAGCGCAGCCTGATGCGCGTTACCAACGTCATGCACAAGGTCAAGGCGGGCGTGGCAGCCGGTGACCCGGCGGCGATGAAGCTGTTGCGCTTCTATCACCTGGGCTTGACCCAGATGCACCAACTGGACGGCAACAGCGCCGACCTCAACCACCATGTGCGCGAGATCGACCAGCACCGCGAAGCGATGGAAGCGCAAGGGCTGGAGGTCGAGCAGAACCGCCTCGAACCAGCCTGGCTGGAGGCGGTGAAGGGCTACGGCAACTGACTACGGCCTGCGCGGAGTAAGTCCCTCCAAGGGTGGGTCACGCTTCACCGATCCATCCATGCGGGGCTGCGGTGGCTGCGCAGGTGAAAGTGGAAAGCGACTTCCACCTCACGTCAGCCGGTGGTTACTGCAGATGTTTCAGCAAGCGTGCCTGCAGCGCTTCCAGCTCCGCCGGGTCAGCCTTCTTGCTGGCGTGGATGCCCAGCGACTCACCTTCGAAGCGCGGCACGATGTGCATGTGGATATGGAAAACGGTCTGGCCCGCGGGTGCGCCGTTGAACTGCGCCACTTGAACGCCGGCGGGTTCCAGTTCCTTCACCAGTACATGGGTCAGCCGTTGCACCACGGCCATGACCTTGGCCAGGGCATCCGCTTCGATCTCCAGGATGTTGCGCGCAGCGGAGCGCTTGGGAATGACCAGAGTGTGGCCGAAGGACTGCGGGAAAATGTCGAGGAAGGCGAGCACGTCGTCGTCCTCAAAGAGTTTGTAGCAGGGGGCTTCGCCGCGAATGATCTGGGCGAAGACGTTCTGCGGGTCATAGGTGCCGTGCAAGCTCATCGAGGCGCTCCATTTGCCGGTTGCGAGAGCCATGCACCTTACCCTTCGCAGCGGCGGCGGAAAACCCCGCCAACCAGGATCGAACGCCGACCGGACCACCTCCTGGCTGTGTCTTTCTCGGCCAGTAGCTACGCGCTCCAGAGCAACCAGGATCAGCAGGCAAGGGACGCAGGCGAGTTGCCCGCTCAATGTCAACAGCCAGTCCGAGCGAGCCCTGGCCACGGCGTCGCTCCTCGCCGGGCAAGGCGTTGCTACGCTTTGTCACCTCAAGGTCGCAAACTGACTGATTATTCTCGTTACTTCGCCGATGATTTGGCGAAAGTCCCCGTCGCCAGCCGTCGTTTCTGGCGTTACCCTTCGCATCTGGATAAGAAAGTGGGGCACCCGCCAAGAGAATTCCGGCGAGATCGCCGACTGTCGCCAAGGGCGTCGGTGGGGCACGGCAAAGGATGCTCGTGTTGTGGCCTCCACCCTGTTTGCTGTTCCTTCCCGCCCTGCGGGACGACCATTTTCCGCTGCCGGCCGCCTGGGCCGGTGGCTGACTGCCTGAACCGGCCGTTCGAGCGAGCGGCCCAGTATCGAGAGGATCGACCGTGCACAACGTCGTGATCAGTGGCACCGGCCTGTACACCCCACCCAACAGCATCTCCAATGAAGAGCTGGTGGAGTCCTTCAATGCTTACGTGCAGGCGTTCAACGCCGAAAACGCCGCCGCCATCGAGCGTGGCGAGATGGAGCCCTTGGCCGAATCCAGCGTGGCGTTCATCGAGAAGGCGTCCGGCATCAAGAGCCGTTTCGTGGTGGACAAGGACGGTATCCTCGATCCCAAGCGCATGGTGCCGCGCATCCCTGAGCGCTCCAACGACGAGTGGGGCATCCTGTGCGAGATGTCCGTGGCCGCGGCCAAACAGGCCCTGGAACGCGCCGGCAAGACCCCGGCCGATATCGATGGCGTGATCGTCGCCTGCTCCAACCTGCAGCGTGCCTATCCGGCCGTGGCCATCGAAGTGCAGGCCGCCCTGGGCATCAATGGTTTCGGCTACGACATGAACGTCGCCTGCTCCTCGGCGACGTTCGGCATCCAGGCCGCCACCAACGCCGTACAGACCGGCCAGGCTCGCGCCATCCTGATGGTCAACCCGGAAATCTGCACCGGTCACCTGAATTTCCGCGATCGCGACAGCCACTTCATCTTCGGTGATGCCGCCACCGCAGTGATCATCGAACGTGCCGACCAGGCCTCCTCCAGGCACCAGTTCGACGTAGTTGGCACCAAGCTGCTGACCCAGTTCTCCAACAACATCCGCAACAACTTCGGCTTCCTAAACCGTGCCGCCGAAGAGGGCGTGGGCGCCCGCGACAAGCTGTTCGTCCAGGAAGGCCGCAAGGTATTCAAGGACGTCTGCCCGATGGTCGCCGAGCTGATCGCCGCCCACCTGGGCGAGAACAAACTCAACGTCGGCGACGTGAAGCGTTTCTGGTTGCACCAGGCCAACCTCAACATGAACCTGCTGATCGCCCGTAAGCTGCTGGGCCGTGATGCCGAGCCGAGTGAGGCGCCGGTGATCCTCGACACCTATGCCAACACCAGCTCCGCCGGGTCGGTGATCGCCTTCCACAAGCACCAGGACGACCTGCCCAGCGGCGCGCTTGGTGTGCTCAGCTCCTTCGGCGCCGGTTACTCCATCGGTAGCGTGATCCTGCGCAAGCACTGATGAACCACCCGGCCGACGCTGACCTGCTACCCCGGCTGCTGGCCGGGGAGCAGGGCGCCTATCGCGAGTTGATTGGCGCCTACCAGGGCGCCATGCGCGCGGTCGCCTATGCCATCGTTGGCTCGCGTCTCGCCGACGAAGTCGTGCAGGACGCCTGGTTGGCCGTGGTGCGCAACCTGAACGGCTTCCAGCAGCGCTCCAGCCTCAAGACCTGGCTGCTGACCATCGTCGCCAACACCGCCCGCAGCCGGCTCAGGCAAAACCGACGTGAAGTCCTGCTCGACGACCTGCCCGCACCCCACGGGACGGTGGATGAAGCGCGTTTTTCCGAGGACGGCCATTGGGCCGCCGCGGTTCCCGCCTGGCATCAAGACTCACCCGAGGCCCTGTTGACCGAAGAGGAACTGCGCGAGTGCCTGGAAAAGACCCTGCTCAGTCTGTCGGAGATGCAGCGCAGTGTGGTGCTGCTGCGTGAGCGTCAGGGGCTCGAGTTGGAAGAGATCTGTAATTTAATGGAGATATCGCTCTCCAATGTCCGGGTGCTGCTGCATCGCGGACGCCTGAAGCTGTTCGCCACGCTGGAACATTTCGAGGAGACGGGCCAATGCTGACGTGCAAGGAACTGGTTGCCCGCTCCAGCGGCCTGCTCGATGGCGAGTTGAACTTCCGCGAGCGCATGGCCGTGCGCCGTCACCTGATGCTCTGCCGCAACTGCCGGCGCTTCATCAAGCAGATGAAGCTGACCCAGGCCGTTGTCCGTCTACTGCCCGAAAGCCAGGGTGCCGAAGTGGACGACCTGGCCGCGCACCTGGCGCAGAAACGCCGCGACTCCCTCTAGGCTTTGCACGAAAAGTGCCTGCGCATGGGTGATGCTGCGTTGAAGTTGGCCTCGAGCGCGAGTCCGATCAGAATGCTCATTTACAACACGTAAACTGCGCTTCTTAGGCCGACTGATTCGCTGGCGCTCACCCTTCGGGCCAGCCTTCGGCTGTTACTCCCGATGGTCGTTGCGCCTTGCCTGACCTTCGCTCGACGACCTCTCCTATAAAACCTAGGCCTTTCGATTGTTTGATCGGAGCGGGTAGTCGCGAATCGCGATTTCCGCAACCCGCCGTTTTCAGCGCCATCTACTGCGAGAAGACCACTGAAATTGGCTGAAAGGCCCGTTCCAGAGCGTCTCGTTGCTTATGAAAATTCGAAGTAAAAAAGTTCCGTTGTCACAAAATATTTATATATAAGCAACTGAGCTGAAATAACCCGCCGCCAAGATTCCCCTCCAGCACCGACGAGCCCAGACGCTCTCGTGTTTTCTAACGCTAAAGACCAATAGGGGAACCCTTCGATGATCCGTAAGCACTTCGCCGGTTTTGCCGCCAGCGCCATGGCCCTGGCCATTTCCGCCCAGGCTTTCGCTGGTACCGTTACCACTGACGGCGCCGACATCGTCGTCAAGACCAAAGGCGGCCTGGAAGTCGGCACCACCGACAAGGCCTTCAGTTTCAAACTGGGTGGTCGTCTGCAGGCTGACTACAGCCGCTTCGATGGTTTCTACACCGTGAACGGCGATACCGCCGACGCCGGCTACTTCCGTCGCGCCTTCCTGGAACTGGGCGGTGTTGCCTTCACCGACTGGGCCTACCAGATCAACTACGACTTCTCCCACAACGCCGGCGGCGACGCCAAAGCTGACGACGGCTACTTCGACGAAGCCTCCATCGCCTACACCGGCTTCCAGCCGGTCGTGATCAAGATGGGTCGATTCGACCCCGACTTCGGTCTGGAAAAAGCCACCAGCTCCAAGTGGGTCACTGCCCAGGAACGTACCGCTGCGTATGACCTGGCCGACTACGTGAACAACCACAACGGCGGCATGGGCGTACAGGCTTCCGGCACCTTTGGTGCGTCCCTCTACGGTTCCGCCGGCCTCATGGCCAACGACGCCACCAACCGTGACGAAGACGGTGACAGCGTCAAGCAGTTCAACCTGCGCGGTGTGTTCGCCCCCATGCACGAAGCCGGCAATGTGCTGCACTTTGGCGTGAACTACGCAACCCGCGACCTGCAGGACACTTCCTTCGATGGTCGTATCCGCAGCCGCCTGGGCATCCGCGGTGTGAGCACCGAAGGTGGCCAGGACGCCGGCACCAACGGCAACCGCCTGGTTCTGGCCGGTTCCAACAACACCCCGGTCGGTGCGTACGACAACGACAGCACCTTTGGCCTGGAAGCCGCCTTCGCCGCGGGTCCGTTCTCCATCCAGAGCGAATACCTCAAGCGCGAAGTTGAAGCCAAGGCTGCCAACCGTGAAGACATCGACGCCGATGGTTACTACGTGCAGGTTGCCTACACCCTGACCGGCGAAGCCCGTGACTACAAGCTCGGCAAGTTCGACAAGATCAAGCCGTCCAACAAGCAGATTGGCGCCTGGGAAGTGTTCTACCGCTACGACAACATCAGCGCTGAAGACGACAATGGCGCTTTCGCCACCATCGACGACGTCGAAGCCAAGGTGCACAACCTGGGTGTGAACTGGTACGCCAACGAAGCCGTCAAGCTCAGCGGCTACTACGTCACGACCAAAGTGGACAACGCCACCAACTCGGTAGGCGACGACGACGGCGACGGCATGGTCTTCCGTGCCCAATACGTGTTCTAAGAAGACACGGGTTTCCGCTCCTTTGATTGAGCCCCGCCATCTGGTGGGGCTTTTTTATGATTGCGGCAAAGGGCAGAGCCGCGGGGCGTTGCCGTTGGCACGGGCCTGCCTTCACCCCATTCCGTATTCCCGCTCCACATAAGCCACCCGCGTGCGAAACGCCCGGTACCACTGCTCGCGGCCGCGCCGCTGCGCTTCCCGGTGTTCGGCCTGGGTCCGCCAGGTGCGGATTTCCTCTTCGCTACGCCAGTAGGACACCGTGATCCCCAGCCCATCGCTGCCCCGCGCGGATTCCACGCCCAGAAAGCCTGGCTGGTCGCGGGCCAACTCCAGCATGCGCTCGGCAGTGGCGGCGTAATCCCGTTCCGTTTCGCTGCGCAGGGAGGTGAAGATCACGGCGTAGTACGGCGGCTCGGGTGTGCGAGCAATCATCGGGCGTTCTCCTGGCAGGCGTCGACGAAGGCCCTTACCAGCGGTGGCAGGCGGCCGATCAGGGCGGCGCGCTCCGGTTGGAACAGCGTGGCCACGAAGAAGGGATGGCCGTCCAGCTCCACCGCCCTCACGGCGCCAAGGGCATCGGTGGCGGCAACCTTCAGTGGCCCCTGGGTGAGTGCTTCGCGGAAGTCGGGATTGAGGCCGTAGCCACAGAAGTAGCCCTCGAACGCTTCATGCGCGCCATAGGCTTGGGCCAGTTTCGAGCCGGGCAGCAACTGCACCCGTTCCAGGGTTTCCCGCAAGGCGCAGGGCAGGGGACTGATCACCGCGCGCGGTGCATCGGGCGAGTTTTCGGCGTGTTCCGCGTCGGTCCAGCCCAGCACATGGCGCGCATGCTCCAGCAGGGCGTGCTGGAAGCCACCACAAGTACCGAGAAAGGGCAGGGCATTGCACCGCGTATGCGCGATGGCCTGCAGTACGCCTTCGGTGTCGCGGTAGGGGCTGCCCGGGACGCACCAAAGGCCCTGGTATTCATCCAGGCGGGCTTCGCCGAGGCGGTCGGTGGCTAGCCAGACACCTTCCAGCGCCCGGCCTGTGGCCTGCGCGGCGAGCTCCAGGGCGCGTGGAATGGCGCGGTGTGCGGTGATGCCGTCGTCCCTGTCGCCGATCAGGCCGATGCGCAGTTGCTTCATCTCTGTCCTCCCATGCCGGGCACGGCTTGCACCCGTTCAGGCGAACTATATAGTTGCGTCGAGGCAATCAATATTGGCGAACTGGCAAGGTGGGATTGCAGTGACGCAATACAGAATCGATCACGCCGACCTCGCTTTGGTCTTGGCGCTGGTTCGTGGCGGCACCCTGGCGCGGGCTGCCGAGCAGCTCAAGGTGGATGTCTCCACCGTGTTCCGTTCCCTGCGTCGCCTGGAGCAGGCATTGGGCAGCGTGCTGTTCGAGAAGAGCCGCGCCGGCTACCTGCCCAATGCGGCGGCACAACTGCTGGCGCAGCAGGCCGAGCTGGCGGAGCGGGCGCTGGAAGCCGCGCGTCTGGGGCTGGAGCAGGGGCGCGAGGCCGTCAGCGGCACCCTGCGCCTGACCTGCACGGATGCCGTGCTCCATGGCCTGCTGCTGCCCGCCCTGGCGCGCTTCATGCCGGCCTATCCCGCACTGGAACTGGAGCTGACCACCTCCAACGATTTCGCCAACCTCAGCCGCCGCGACGCCGATGTCGCCCTGCGTCTGACCACCGCGCCGCCCGGTCATCTGGTGGGCCGCTGCCTGGGCCCTGTGCCCTATGTGCTCTGCGCGGCGGACAGCTACCTGGCACGCTTGCCGGAACGCGACCCGGCGCGGATGAGCTGGATTGCCCCGGACGATTTCCTGCCTAACCACCCCAGTCTGGTCTGGCGCCGCCAACGTCACCCCGAGGTACAGCCAGCCTACCGTTGCAACAGCATGCTGTCGGTGGCGCAACTGGTGCGCGCCGGCCTCGGCGTGGCGGCGCTGCCGGAATTCCTGGTACGTGGCGAGCCGGGCCTGCAGGTCCTGGAAACCGACCTGTCCGGCTGCGCCAGCGCGCTCTGGCTGCTGACCCGGCCGGACTGCCGAGCCCTGCGTTCGGTTACCACCCTGTTCGAGGAGCTGGCGCGCCATATCACGCTACCGGGCACCGCCGCGCAGAGCGGCTAACCTTGTTCAAGCTGTACTGCCCAAGTGCCAGCCCACCCGTCTGCAAGCCCCTGGAGGGCGCCATGTTCAAAGCCATCGTTGCCATCATCGTTGTCGCGATAGTCGGCGTGCTGGGGTACGCCGCGATCAGCCCGGATCGCTTCCGCATCGAACGCACGACCATCATTGCCGCGCCGCCGGAAAAGGTCTTCCCCCTGATCAACGACCTGCACCAGTGGAAGGTCTGGTCACCCTGGGAGAAGATCGATCCGGCGCTCAAGCGCAGTTACAGCGGCCCGAAGGAGGGTGTGGGCGCGGTCTATGCCTGGCAGGGCAATAACGAGGTGGGTACCGGTAGCATGGAGATCACCCGGAGCGAGCCGGCATCGAAGGTGGAGATCAAGCTGGACTTCCAGATGCCCTTCGAGGCCCACAACACGGCCGAATTCACCTTGCAGCCACAGAACGGCAGCACCCAGGTCACCTGGGCCATGTACGGGCCTTCGCCCTATACGCACCGGCTGATGCATGTGTTCTTCGACATGGATGACATGGTCGGCGGCAAGTTCGACCAGGGCCTGATCAACCTCAAGGCCGCCGCCGAGAAATAGTGTGATACGAACCGCTCGGCCCCTGGGCAGGCCGGGCGGATTCTCGCGGCTATCCTTCCTCCTTCGGCGACGAAAAACTGTAGCGGTCCATCCTGACGAAGAACGGAATTTTCCATCGGCCTTGTCGATTCCCGTCGCGGTCGAACGACCAATGGATGTCAGTACCCTGCAGCCACCCGAGGAACCCACCATGAAATACCTGTGCCTGATCTATATCGAGGAAGCCAAGCTCGCCACCCTGACCGATGCCGATTACCAGGCCATCGCCGGCGAATGCATCGACTACACCGAGCAGCTCACTGCCAGCGGTCACTACCTGGCGTCCAATGCCCTGGAGTCAGTGCGCACCGCCACCACCCTGCGCATGCAGGGCGGGCGCGTGTCCATGACCGACGGCCCCTTCGCTGAAACCAAGGAGCAGCTCGGCGGCTTCTATCTGATCGAGGCGCGTGACCTCAACGAAGCCCTGCAGATTGCCTCCAGGATTCCGCCGGGACGCCTGGGTTGCATCGAGGTGCGTCCGGTTCGTGAACCTGAGGTTCGACCTACGCTGGGTGCCGCCTCGTGAAGACACGGAGGGCCTGATGGACGAGGCTGAACTGCGCCAGCGGGTCGAGGCGATCTACCGCAGCGACTCGCGTCGCGTGCTGGCCACCCTGATTCGCCTGTTGGGGGATTTCGACCTGGCCGAGGAAGCCCTGCACGACGCCTTCATTGCCGCCGTGCAGCAGTGGCCACGGGATGGCATGCCGGCCAACCCGCGCGCTTGGCTGGTGTCGGCGGGGCGCTTCAAGGCCATCGACAGCCTGCGCCGACGCGCCCGCTTCGATGCTTCCAAGCGCCACCTGGTGGATGAGCTGGAGGAGGCCGCCAGCGCCTTCGAAGAGGGTGAGGATGTGGAGGACGACCGCCTGCGCCTGATCTTCACCTGCTGTCACCCGGCACTGCCGGCTGACGCCCAGGTGCCGCTGACCCTGCGCGAGGTCTGCGACCTGAAGACCGAGGAAATCGCCCGCGCCTTCCTCAGCAGCCCGTCCACCGTTGCCCAGCGCATAGTCCGCGCCAAGGCGAAAATCCGCGACGCGCGCATTCCCTATCAGGTGCCGGCCCTCGCCGAGTTGCCGGAGCGGCTGGATAACGTCCTGCGGGTCATCTACCTGGTGTTCAACGAGGGCTATTCCGCATCCTCCGGCGATTCGCTGATCCGTACCGACCTGTCCGCCGAAGCCATTCGCCTGGCACGGCTGCTTCTCGAACTGCTGCCGGACCCGGAAGTCATGGGCCTGCTCGCGCTCATGCTGCTGCACGACTCGCGCCGCGCCGCCCGCGCGACCGAGGATGGCGAGCTGATATTGCTGGACGACCAGGACCGCAGCCTATGGGATCGGGCGCAGATCACCGAGGGACTCTCCCTGATGGCCCAGGCCCTGGCCAGCCGGCGCGTCGGTGTCTATGCCCTTCAGGCTGCCATCGCCGCCGTGCATGCCCAGGCCGCGGATGCCGAGCGCACCGACTGGGGGCAGATCGTTGGCCTCTACGACGTGCTGCAGCGCCTGGTGCAGTCGCCCGTGGTGGCACTCAACCGAGCCGTTGCCATCGCCATGCGTGATGGCCCCGAAGCTGGATTGGTTGAGGTGGACGCGCTGCTTGAGGCTGGCGAGCTGAATGACTACCACCTGGCCCATGCGGCCCGTGCTGACTTCTGTCGCCGCCTCGGGCGCAAGGCCGACGCGCAGGCGGCCTATCGCAGTGCCCTGGCGCTGGCGCGCCAGGAACCCGAGCGACGCTTCATCGAGAAGCGCCTGCGTGAACTGGAGCGTTGAGGGCACCGCTCGTCGGCCTTGACCGGAGTGGTGTCGAAGTAAGACAGCGGCCCACGACTAAGCGTGAATCCGCCGGCAGCGCGCTCGGCGGAACCCCTTACCGGAACCGAGGAAATGCACCATGAGCAGCGAAACCCTCAAGGCTACCGCCGAACTGGAAGTGCACGAAGTCTTCAATCAGTGGCTGAAGGCGGCCCGCGCAAAGGATGTGGATGCCATCCTGGCCTGCTATGCCGATGACGTGATCGCCTTCGATGCCATCCTCAAACTGCAGTTCAAGGGCCTCCAGGCCTACGGGCAGCATTGGCGTTTTTGCACGGAGATGTGCGGCGGCGACGGAATCTTCGAACCGGCCGATCCGACCATCCATGCCGACACCAGCGTCGCCTTCCTGCATTGTCTGGTCCGCTGCGGCGGCGAGCAGGACGGCGAGGTGAAGACCAGTTGGATGCGCGGTACCCAGTGCTACGTCAAACGTGGCGGGCAGTGGAAGATCGTCCACGAGCATTTCTCCGCGCCCTTCGACATGGAAAGCGGCAACGCCCTGTTCGATCTCCAACCCTGACCCTGACCCTGACCCTGACGCGGCGGGGCATCATGCCCCGTCGCAGGCGGGATGGGCTTACGCCGCGAGGCGCGACGCCAGCTCCGCCAGCGTCACATGCCCCTTGAAGCCGCCACGGCTGAACGCCGTCTCGCCGTCCTCGATGGCGCGGGCGAAGGTAATGGCGGGGTCGGCCTTCAGCTTCAGCAAGTAGCGCTGCAGGTGCGGGAACGCCTGCCCCAGGTCGAATAGCTTCATGTACTCCACCCAACGGCTGACCCCGGCGAAGTAGGCGTCCGCCAGGCTGCGCTGCTCGCCCAGTAGCCAGTCCTGCCCCTGCAACAGGCGGTCCAGATAGGCGCATTGCACCCGGACATCCTCAGTCCCTTTCTTGCGCAACACGGCCTTGGTGGAGTCGGAGCCGTCGGCCATCTCGTAAGCCGCCCAGAGCGGCGCGAACGAGCCAAAGAAGTCGGTTACCAGGTACGCCAGCATCTGGTTCAGGCGGTCGTACTCCGGGCTGCCCTGGGGTGGGCACAACTCGCTGCCCGGTGCGCGTCCGGCAAGGTGCAGGAGGATGGCCAGGCTCTCGCCGAATCCCTGGCCATTTTCCGGCAGCAGGGCGGGGGTCTTGTTCAACGGGTTGATGTGGGCGAACAGCGGGTCCCAGGGCTGTTCGAGCATTTCCACGCGGCACAGGCGGTAGGGCAGGCCGAGCCATTCGAGGGCCACGATCGAGCCGAACGAACAGCCTTGCGGCACGCCATAAAAAAGAACGGGTTCCATAGTCTTGCTCCCTGAAGGGGTGGTGAGAGGCCGTAGTGGCCGGCTCTGGAAGCACCTTAAGGTTCAATCAGGCTATATTCGGTCCTAATTAAATTCTCGCCTGAAAAAAGTTTGTGCGGAGTCCTGGCCATGCCCAATCCCACCACTCGAGTGCTCGCCGCGCTGGAGCTGCTGCAGACCCATGGCCAACTGAGCGGCAGCGAACTCGCGCAGCGCCTGGGAGTGGAAGGCCGCACCCTGCGGCGCTATATCGCCACCCTCGAGGAGATGGGTATTCCCCTGACTGCAGAGCGCGGCCGCCATGGCGGCTACCGGCTTGTTGCGGGCTTCAAGTTGCCACCGATGATGTTCACCAATGAGGAAACCCTGGCCCTGTCCCTCGGGCTGTTGGCCGTGCAGAACATCGGGTTGGAGCAGGCCGCCCCGGCCGTGGCCAGCGCCAGCGCAAAACTGGAGCGGGTGATGCCGGCCAACCTCAAGCCCCGACTGCGTGCCCTCGGTGAAGCGGCAACCCTTGATTTTCCAAGGCCACGGGCGACCACCCGCGAGCGCTGGCTGCTGGACCTGGCTGCCGCCGTGCAAGCGCGCCAACGCGTGTGCTTCACCTACAGCTCCGGCGATGGCAGTGGCAGTGAACGCGAAGCCGACCCGTACGGCCTGGTTTACCGTGCCGGGCGCTGGTACATGAGCGGCTACTGCCACCTGCGTCGGGACTTGCGCAGCTTCCGCCTGGATCGCATGCAGGCGCTGCAACTGCTGGACGTCCGCTTCGAACGCCCGATGGACTTCGACGCCGCTGCCTTCCTCACCGGCAGCATCGCCCAACTGCCACGCTCGACGGCGGTGGAGGTGTTGCTCAAGTGCGACCTGGCCCGGGCCGCCGAAGAACTGGACAGCGGCATCGGCCTGCTGGAACCGGTAGAGGAGGGCGTCTTGCTGCGCACCCGAACCGACAGCATGAGCTGGTTCGCCCGCCAACTGGTGAAACTGCCCTTCGAATTCGAGGTGCGTGAGCCGGAAGCGCTGCGCGAGGAGATCCGCACCTGCGCGGAGCGGTTATTGAAATGGGTGGGGCCGTAGCCGGTCGCTCCTCTCCCTTTGGTAAAGGGGCCGGGGTGAGGGAAGCGCCAGGCCGGCTCGATTTCGCCAATCAAATCCCACCGCAGGCAATTCCCCCTGGCCTTGCAGCCGTTAAACTCGGCCGTCCCTTCAGTCCCCGAGCAAGCCCATGGATATCGACCTGGCACGTACCTTCCTGGAGATCGTCCGCAGCGGCAGCTTCGTCGCCGCCGCCGAGCGCCTGCACGTCACCCAGACCACCATCACGGCGCGGGTGCAGAACCTGGAGCAGCAACTGGATTGCCGGCTTTTCGTGCGCAATCGTGCCGGCGCGAGGTTGACCGCCGATGGCGAGGTGTTCGTCGCCTATGCCAACCAACTGGTGCAGACCTGGGAAGCGGCCCGGCGTGACCTGCCCTTGCCTGAGGGCTATCGCGACGTGCTCAACCTGGGGGGCGAAACGAGCCTGTGCAGCCCGCTGGTGCTCAACTGGGTGATCCGTCTGCGCCAGCGCATGCCGTCCCATGCAGTACGTGCGGAAGTAGGGGAGGCGAGCCACCTGCAGCAGCTGTTGCAGAGCGGCCTGCTGGATGCCGCCCTGGTCTATCGCCCTGATTACTGGCCGGGCTTGCAGGTTGAGCTGCTGCTGGAGGAAAAGCTGATCCAGGTGCGTTCGGCGAGTAACCCTGAGCCGTACATCTACAACGATTGGGGCCCGGAATTCCGCCAGCGCCATGATGCCGCGCTGCCGGAGAAGGCCAGCGCCGTCCTGGCCACTAACCTCGGCCCGTTGGCCCTGCACTACATCCTGCAGTGCGGCGGCTCCGGCTATTTCCGGGCGCGCGTGGTGCAGGGGCATCTGGAAAGCGGTGAACTGGAGCGTGTGGAAAGGGCGCCGGAGTTCACCTATCCGACTTACCTGGTCTACTCCCGCGAGAAGGATTCTCCGGCGTTGCGCCAGGCTGTCGACATATTGCGCGAGGTGGTGGCCGAAGATATCGACTGGTCCCGGCGCTGGGACCCGATCTGAGCACCGGTTGGGCTTCGCCTGGCTCAGCCACCGCCCAGGGCAAACCGTGGCCCGGATTGCATCCGGGCTACTCGACTCAGCTCGCCCATTGCAATGCCTGCGGCGGGTGCAGGTCCTGCAACCAGTTGCGGTACAGCGCGGCGATCAGGTCGCTCTGGCTGACCACCCCTACCACACGACCGCCGTCATCCAGCACCGGCAAGCCATGCAGACCTTGGTCCGACAGCAGCGACACCAACTCCACCACCGGTGTCTCCACGGTCACGCAGCGCACCGGGCGGCTCATCAGGCGTGAGACCGGCGCTTCGCGGCGGGCGCGGAAGCGTTCGGCGAGGTTGCGGGGGGCTGTGCTGGCGGCATGACCAAGCAGGTCGGAGAGGGTCAGGATGCCCACCAGATGCTGCTTGTCATCCATTACCGGTAGGGCTTTCAGGTGATGCTGGTCGAGCAGCCGCCACGCCTCGCTGACCGGCGCATGAGGGCTGACGCAACGCAGATCGCGGGACATGATGCTCGCCGCCCGCAGGTCGCCCATGCTGCGCCGCAGCGCGTGTTTCTCTGCAAGTTGCAGCAGGCGCTGGAGATCGTCGCGGGTCACGTCGACGAAGCTGCCGAACTCGGTCAGTGCGCGGTCCAGGTCTTCGTCGGCTATGCCGTTACGTTCGCCTGGTCGCTGGTCAGCGGTCAGGTGCGGGCCACTGGCTGGATGAGCGACTTTTCGCGGATAGGTGGAGCCGCAGAGGTTGTTGAACAGCAACGCTGTACCCACCAGCAGCAGGGACCCAACCAGTACCGGCAGCAACAGGTGCCAGCCTTGGGCTGCGAGGGCAGGTCCGCCAAGCGCAGCGCCAACAGCGATTGCGCAGCTCGGTGGATGCAGGCAACGCAAGGCTTGCATGGTCACCAGGGTCATGCCGAAGGCCAGCGTAGCGCTTGTCAGCAGCGGCAGGCCCCAATGGGCGACCAGAAGGCCGATGGCGGCCGCCAGCACGTTGCCGGCCACTACCGGCCAGGGCTGGGCCACGGGGCTGGAGGTCACAGCGAAGAGCAGCACGGAAGAGGCGGCGAACGGCGCAGCAAGGCGCAGTCCCAGGTCGGTGTCGAAAAAATGGATGCACGCCAGGGTGGCCAGGGCCACGGCGATGCAGCCGCCAACGGCGGCACGCAGCCATTCCCGCGGCGGGGCGGTGCTGGCGTCCGGCAGCAGGCGTTGCAGCCAGAGACGCAGGGGGTTCTGGGGCATGGGTACGACACTTGGCAGTTGATAAAAGGAGAGACCGCAAGGCTCTGTACGAAAGCTGCCAACGGGCTTCGCGACTGAGGCGTGGCTCGGTGACCTTTCGTACGGGCCCTGGGCCCCTCAATCCCACTGGGGTGGGGTTCCATCCTTGGATATGGAAATGCTTTCTTCTCGCGCACGGTTCCTCGGGAGGTCTGCTTGTGCAGGCCACTCCGGGCCGGGCGTCGGGGATGGCGGGAATCCTAAGTGATGGCTGGATAGCAGGCTAATGAATGTTATTGGAGTTTGAGTTCAGAAAAATTGCATCAAATGACGCTGGCCCGCCTGTCGCCGCAGCAACAACAGACCCCAAGGTACTGACTTTATCTGCTCGTGCCAGAAGACCCGGCTGAGGCCTGGCCTGATTATTTGGCTGGCGCTGATACGCGGCGGGGACAGGTTGGCGTGGCTTGTTGAACAAGAGGGCTGAAGCAATGACTGGAGCTGCAGGATGGGGGGATAACCATCCTGCGTATCCGGGCGGGGGCGATTGCTGGCAGGCAAGTCCGATATCGGCCCAGGCAGGCTTCGCAACAGCCGATAGGGGGCAGGAGGTCAGTCCATCACATCCTGGAGCACTTCATGGATGATCCCGGTGGCCACGGCCACCAGGATCAGGTCGGTGCCCGCGCGGACCCAGTCATAGCCTTCGTAGTGGGGCAGGCGGCTGACCAGGCGGCCGTCGAGTTTCTTGGCGATCCCCGGCGGCAGCGGCTTGCCGCGTGCCAGGTTCTTCTGGATGCCTGGCGGAAGAGACTGGGCCGGACCCCAGTAGTCGCGGTTATCGTCGAGGATGATGCGGATACCGCCGATATCCACCTGCGGGCCGCCGGACCAGTTGCTGCCTTGAGAACTGGAATGGCCCTTGTCATGTCCCTTGCCTTTGCCGGGGTCGGCCAGCAGGGCGGGCGATCCGGCGATGAGGGCAAGGCTGGTGAGTGCTGCGGTGAGCGTCCGGGTTCTGGTCATGTCCGTGATCTCCGTGAGGGACTGTTCCCTTTGCTGATGGACTGCGAAAGCAAGGGCAAGTGCCGCAACTATTGCAGAAATCCCGCTGCTGCGAGTTGGCCGAAACATGAACCGGTTCAAAGCCCGGAAACCCGGCTCCGATGGGCGCCTCCACTCGTCGTTCGGCGTTGAACCGACGCATGGTCCCGGAGTCTCACCATGTATCGTGAAAAAGCGCCTGTGGAGATTCCAAATTGATCAATAAGAAAACCCTGTTGGCCGCGGCCACCTGTGTGATGGTCCTTGCGGCGGGTACCGTCCTGCCAGGCGGCGTATCCCTGGTCGACTCCGCCTATGCCCGAGGCAATGGTGGCGGCAACGGCGGCGGGAACGGCGGTGGCAACGGTGGCGGGCATGGTGGTGGCCATGGCGGCGGATTCGGTGGTGGCGTTGGCGGCGGTCATGCCGGCAGCCACGACGGCAAGGGCCACGGCTATGGCAAGAGCGCCGATCACGCGGGTAAGGCGACCCGTAATGGCGAAGACAAGGGCAACCGCTATGGCAGCCTGCGCAACGATGACAACGGCCATGGTTACTCGACGTCTGCCGTTGCCCGAGACAAGGACAGTCGCGGCCTGGCAAATGCCCGAGCAGTTGCCGACACCACGCCTGGCGACCACAACGCCGATGGCCTCGGCAAGGCGGGCGTTTCCTCAAGCAAGAACGACGGCAAGAACCACCGCTAGAAACGACTGGGGCAACCACGCAGTTGCCCCATTTCCAACTCAGCGTGCCGCTAGCAATACCCCACGGCATTCGCCGAAGCCAACGCTGGGGTAGCCTTCCCGCTGGCAACGGGCACGCAGTATCACTTCATCCCCGTCTTCCAGGAAGGTGCGCTGCTCGCCACTCGGCAGGCTGATCGCCTGTTTGCCGCCGACGGTGCTCTCCAGCAGGCTACCGAACGCTTCCGGCTGCGGGCCGGAGAGGGTGCCCGAGCCGAACAGATCACCCGGTTGCAGCTTGCAGCCGCCAACGCTGTGGTGGGCAACCATCTGCGCCACGGTCCAGTACATGTTCAGGGTATTGCTCAGCGCCAGGCGGTGAGGCGCCAGGCCCAGATCGCGCATGGCCTTGGTGAGGATCAGCACTTCCAGTTCGATATCGAAGGCACCCTTGGCCTGGTCCGCTTCGTCCAGCAGATAGGGCAGGGGCTGCGGGTCGCCTTCCGGGCGGGCCGGTTGCGCGGCGCGGAAGGGTTCCAGGGCTTCGGCGGTGACCACCCAGGGCGATACCGTGGTGCCGAAGTTCTTTGCCAGGAACGGCCCGAGCGGCTGGTATTCCCAAGCCTGCACGTCACGGGCGGACCAGTCGTTGAGCAGGCAGTAGCCGGCGATGTGCTGCTGGGCGTCGGCGATGGCGATGGACTCGCCCATCTCATTGCCCTGACCGATCCAGATGCCCAGCTCCAGCTCGTAGTCCAGGCGGTTGCTGGGGCCGAAGTTCGGGACTTCGTTGCCCGGCGGCATGGTCTGGCCGATGGGACGGCGCACCGGGGTGCCGGAAACGCACACGGTGGACGCGCGGCCGTGGTAGCCGATCGGGACGTACTTGTAGTTGGGCAGCAGCGGGTTGTCCGGGCGGAACAGGCGGCCCACGTTGTTGGCGTGGTGGATGCCCACATAGAAGTCGGTGTAGTCGCCCACCTTGGCCGGCAGGTGCAGCCGACAGGTGGAAGCGCTGGGCAGCAGGGCCTGGCCCATGGCTTCCAGGCGCGCTTGGGCGCTGCTGCCTTCTGCCAGCAACTCCTGCAGTTGTGCGCGCAGGGCACGGCGGGCAGAGGCGCCGAGGGCGAAGAAGGCGTTCAGGCTGTCGCTGCAGGCGGAGCGGGCGGCCTCGGCGGCTTCGCCGCTGAACAGGCCGGCATCGCTCGCCACCTTCAGGTCGAAGATGGCGTCGCCGATGGCCACGCCGCCGCGCGGCGAGGCGTTGGACGGGCTGAAGATACCCAGCGGCAGGTTCTGCAGCGGGAAGTCCGGGTGGCCGTTGGCGGAGGCGATCCAGCTACGGCGATTGTCTGTCTGGGTCATGTCAGATCCTGCCCTTGTCGAAGGTCTTGGCCATGCCGGCCCAGCATGCATCGTAGTCGTTCTGCAGCTGCGGGCATTCCAGCGCGTACTGGCTGGGGCGCAGCACGCGGCTGGTCTCGAACATGAAGGCCATGGTGTTGTCGATCTTGTGCGGTTTCAGATCGGCGGCGATGGCAGTGGTGGTGGTGGCGTTGTCCGGGCCATGGGCGCTCATGCAGTTGTGCAGCGAGGCGCCACCCGGGGCGAAGCCTTCTGCCTTGGCGTCGTAGGCGCCCTGGATCAGGCCCATGAATTCGTTCATCAGGTTGCGGTGGAACCACGGCGGACGGAAGGTCTTCTCGGCCACCATCCAGCGCGGCGGGAAGATCACGAAGTCGACGTTGGCCTGACCACAGGTGTCGCTGGGCGAAGTGAGCACGGTGAAGATGGACGGGTCCGGGTGGTCGTAGCTTACGGTGCCGATGGTGTTGAAGCGGCGCAGGTCGTACTTGTAGGGCACGTTGTTGCCGTGCCAGGCGACCACGTCCAGGGGCGAGTGGTCCAGCTCGGTGGCCCAGAGTTCGCCGAGGAATTTCTGCACCAGAGCGACGGGCGCGTCGATGTCTTCGTAATGGGCCACCGGGGCGAGGAAGTCGCGCGGGTTGGCCAGGCCGTTGCTGCCGATAGGACCGAGGTCCGGCAGGCGCAGGGCGGCACCGTGGTTCTCGCAGATGTAGCCACGGGCGCTGGCATCCAGCAGCTCGACGCGGAACTTCATGCCGCGCGGGATCACCGCGATCTCCAGCGGTTCCACGTCCAGCAGGCCCAGCTCGGTCGCGATACGCAGGCGGCCTTGCTCGGGAACGATCAGCAGCTCGCCATCGGCATTGAAGAACACGCGCTGCATCGAGGCGTTGGCGCGGAACAGGTGCACGCTGACGCCCGAGGCCTGCTCGGCATCGCTGGTCGCGGCAATGGTCAGCAGGCCGTCGATGAAGTCAGTGCGTTCGGCGGGGATGTCCTGCGGGTTCCAGCGCAGGCGGTTGGGCGTCACCGGCCCCAGGCGGTTGCCGGCGATCTGGCGCTCCAGGCGCTGATACCGAGGATGGTTGGCCGACGGCTTGATGCGGTACATCCAGGTCCGCCGGGCCTCGCTGCGTGGGACAGTGAAGGCGGTGCCGGAGAGCAATTCGGCATAGAGACCGTAGGGCGTTTTCTGCGGGGAGTTCTGGCCGACAGGCAGGGCGCCGGGCAGCGCTTCGCTGCTGAACTCGTTGTCGAAACCGGATTGGTAAGTGAGCTGCGTGGGGGAGACCATGGCGACCTCGTTGTTTTTGTAATTTGATTACGCATAACGTAATTTGAAAGCCAAAAGGGGTCAAGCTATAACAGCGCCCTCCACACCGACCAAGGCCAGGACATGACGAGCGAGAACGACAGCGCGGGCGCACCGCGGCGGCAGAAGGTGCAGGCCGCGGAAGTGGGCACCGACATCCTTAAGGGCCTCGCCGAACTGGCGCCGGCCACCTCGCTGTCCAAGTTGGCCGAGCACGTCGGCATGCCGGCGAGCAAGGTGCACCGCTACCTGCAGGCGCTGATCGCCAGCGGCTTCGCCGAGCAGGACGCCACTACCAACCACTATGGCCTTGGCCGCGAGGCGCTGCTGGTGGGCCTGGCCGCCATTGGACGACTGGACGTTGTGAAGGTCTCCATGCCGCACCTGGCGGACTTGCGCGACACGCTGAACGAAACCTGCTTCCTCGCCGTATGGGGCAACAAGGGCCCGACCGTGGTCCATGTGGAGCAGGCCTTGCGTGCAGTGACCCTGGTGACCCAGGTGGGCTCAGTGCTGCCGCTGCTGGGATCGTCCACCGGCCTGGTGTTCAACACCTACCTGCCTGAAGCCGAAACTGCCTTCCTGCGCGACGAGGAACTGGCGTTGCCAGGGGCGCCGGCTGCTGCAGAGCTGCAAGAGCAGATGGCGCAGATCCGCGCCACCGGCCTGCACCCCGTTCATGGTCTGTTGATGCCAGGCGTGAATGCCTTGTCGGCACCACTGTTCGCCACCGGCAACAAGCTGGCTGGGGTCATCACCGTCGTTGGCGCTGCCAGCGTATTTCGCGCCGACACCCAGGGTTCGGCCGCCGAGCGTCTGCACCAGGCGGCCGAGGCCATCAGCCGGCGGATGGGCGGGCAGCAGCCGGCATAGGCTGATCTTCACATGTGGATGGGCGAAGCGTTGTGGGGGCGATTCCAATGGCCAAGCGAACCGCAAGTTCGCCCTCACAGGGCGCATTGATCACGCGGCAGCCGGTCACTCCGCGGATTCCGTGAGCATCTGGCTGCACTCCCTGGGGTCGCCGGTTTCCATGCCTACTTGCAGCCAGCGCATGCGCGTCTCGGCGTCGATCAGCGCCAGAGGGTCGAGCATGCTCGGTATACCCGGCATGGCCGTGCGCTCCTTGCTCAGTTCGGTCACGGCCTTCACGGCCTCTGGCAGGTCCTCGGGTTTCATCCAGGCGTACTTGTGCTGGGCATACTTGATCCAGCTACCGACCAGGCAATCAGCCACCAGTTCCTGGGATTCTTGCAGGCGCTCGCTGCGTTTCGCCTGGTCGATGTCGACGTGGTACTCCTTGAACCAGCCAACTGCGCCCACGAGGTTGAGGACGTGGTGGGCGGCCGTATGGGCCACGGCATAGCTGCGAGCGAGGTCGCCCACCTGGGGAGCGCGTTTCTGCAGTTCGTCCAGGTAAGCCAGGTCGATGTACAGACGCATGCCCTTAGGACAATAGAACGACCCGCTGAAGGAACCGGTCAGCTTGCAGGGGGCTTCGATCCTGTCTTCGAAAAGCGCCACCTTGGGTTTCTTGTAGGCGTAGTCGCCACGGGCGAGGAACTCGCCCCAGATATCTTCGATGCTGTCCAGCATCAGTGTCACCAACTCGCGCGAGTCAGCAGGGGCCTGCACTGGAGCCGGTACTGGCGCTGCGGCGACCGGTGCCGAAGGCGCCTCGAGGGTGTTTTCCGGGAAGATCGGCGGAGGCGGCGCCAGCCGGTCGATCAGGCGCGCCGGGCCGAAGGCGAGATAGAGCGACACGCACAGCAGTGCCACGACAATCAACAGCCAGGCCAGGATGCGCAGCAGGCGGAGCAGCAGTCCCTTGCGGGGCATCGGGGCGGCGGTTTTTTCGGGCATGGCGATAGGCTCCGTGAGGGTGTCGAAACTCAGTGTTGTCGCTTCCAGGCGACCTCGCCATTTGTTTCTCGCATGAGACACCTGTCACATGATGGCAATCTGGTGCTGTTTGAATGCGCGGCACCTATCAGTAGCCCGGAGTATCGATCATGGCAGCCGAAAGCAGTCTGGCTCGCCTGCTCAAGACCGCGGAGCCGCTGGCCCCGGACATGAGCATCAGTGATGTGGCCGATCGCCTGCTGACCCATGAGCACAAGGCTTTCCTCTCGCTGCCAGTGGTGGACGGGCAGGGACAGCCGCTGGGCCTGGTCAGCCGCTATACGCTGCAGGACATCTTCATGCAGCGTTTCGGCCGTGATCTCTGGGGGCGCCGTCCGGTGGCCGACGTGATGAATCCGGCACCGCTTACCGTCGCCCTGGCTTCCGGCCTGGAGCTGGCGGCCAAGCAGGTCACTGCTCAACTGCAGTACCCGATTACCGAAGATTTCATCCTGGTGGACGAGCAGGGACGCTACTTGGGACTCGGCACGGTGCTGGACTTGTTGAAGGCCATGGAATTGCGCATCGCCCAGCGCAACCGGGTGTTGCGCCAGGCACTGGTGGACTTGAAGGAATCCCAGGCGCAGCTGGTGCAATCGGAAAAGATGGCGTCCCTTGGTCAGATGGTCGCGGGTGTCGCCCACGAACTGAACACGCCGCTGGGCTATGTGAAGAACAACGTCCAACTGATGGAAGAACTGACCACGCCGCTCTTCGCGCTGGCCGAGAGCCAGGCCGCTCTGGCGGCCTGCCTGGATGATCCGTCCTGTGACGAACAGCGTCTGGCCGATGCGTTGGAGCACGCGGCCGCCAGTCGCGAAGCGGCAGCTCCCGAGCTGCTGGCCGGAGACCTGCGCCAACTGTTCGGTGACACGCTCTACGGCCTTGGCCAGATTGCCGAGTTGGTTGCCGGGCTCAAGGACTTCGCCCGCCTGGATCGCGCCATGAGCGAGGAGGTGGACCTCAACGACTGCATTCGCAGCGCCCTGTTGATTGCCCGCAACCACATCAAGGACAAGGCTGAGGTGTACCAGCTCCTCGGTGAGCTGCCGCGCATCACTTGCGCGCCATCGCAGATCAACCAGGTGCTGTTGAACCTCTTCACCAACGCCGCCCAGGCGATGGACGGAGCCGGGCGTATCCAGGTGAAGAGCTGGGCTGACGACGACAACGTCTGCATCTCGGTGCAGGACAGCGGTCGCGGCATGCCGCCCGAAGTCAGGCAGCGCATCTTCGACCCCTTCTTCACCACCAAGCCGGTGGGCGAGGGCACGGGGCTGGGACTGTCCATCAGCTACAAAATCATTCGTGACCATGGCGGCAGCATCCGCGTGGCCTCGGAACCGGGGCGCGGAACGCGCTTTCTCATCAGCCTGCCGCGCAGTCAGGCGGTCGAACTGAAACGGAGTGCCTGAGCCCATGACTTCACCCGTCCGCATCCTCTTCGTCGATGACGAGGAGCGCATCCTGCGCAGCCTGGCGCTGCAGTTTCGTCGCCAGTACGAGGTGATCACCGAAAGCGACCCACTGCGGGCGCTGGAACGACTGAAGGAAGAGTCGGTACAGATCATCGTCAGTGATCAGCGCATGCCGCGCATGAACGGCGCCGAGCTGCTGGCCCGCTCGCGGGAGATCGCCCCGGAGTGCCTGCGCATCCTGCTCACCGGCTATTCCGATCTGGATGCCGCGGTAGAGGCGTTGAACAGCGGCGGCATCTTCCGCTACCTGACCAAGCCCTGGGACCCGCAGGAAATGGCCTTCACCCTGCGCCAGGCGGCGGAAATCGCCGAACGCCAGGCCGCCGCGCCGGTCACCTCCGCCACCAGTGACCTGGCAGCCCCGCTGAACCTGCTGCTGCTGGATGACGACCCGGAGACCCTGCACTGCGTCGAGGCATTCTGCGAGGCCGGTGGCCACCGCCTGCTGCGTGCCCATAGCCTGAGCGAAGCGCTGGTCGCCCTGAATCTGGAACCGGTGGACCTGCTCGTCAGCGACCTCAAGCTGGGCAGCGAGGACATGGCGCCGCTACTGAAATCCCTGGCCCAGGCTCACCCGCGCCTGCTCAGCCTGGTGGTGACGCCCTTCCGTGACACCCAGGCCTTGCTGAAGCTGATCAACGAAGCGCAGATCTTCCGCTACCTGCCCAAGCCGATCCGCCGTGGCCTGTTCGAGAAGGGGCTGAAAGCCGCCGCCGAGCAGGCTTTCCTCTGGCGCGCACAGCCCCTGAACCTGGTGCCGCGTGTGGCTGAGGTGCCCAAGGAAGCCGGCGAGAGCCAGCGGGTCGGAAGCATCCTCGGAATGCTGGCGCGATTGCGCGAGCGGGTGATCGCCTGAGATGAAAAGGGGCCGCGTTGCGGCCCTTATCGTCACGCGACGCACTAGTGGCTGGACAAGTTGCAGCCCGGATGAAAACCGGGCGCTGCAGTGGGGTTTTCCCCGGATTTCATCCGGGCTACACGTCTCCTGCCTACGCTTTGCCGCGCGCTTCGCGCGGCAATCTCAGGTCGGCGCAAAGGCCGCCGTCTTCACGGTTGTACAACGTGATGCTGCCGCCCAGGCGCTGGGCGATCATCTGCACGATGGCCAGGCCGAGGCCGGCACCCTGGGGGTTGTCCTGGCTGTAGAAGCGTTCGAACAGGCGCTCCAGCTTGGCCTCGTCGATGCCCGGCCCCTGATCCTCCACACGCAGCAGGAGGTAGTCGCGACCCTCTGGTAGCAGGCTGACTTTCACCTCGCCGCCGCCCGGGGAGAAGTTGGCGGCATTGGTCACCAGGTTCTGCAGGGCGATGCCGATGGCAGCAGCGTCGCTGGTGATTTTGAAGTTACTCTCGGCCACCTCCAGGGCCAGTTCGAGGCCCCTGTCCAGCAAGAGGGGTGTCAGTTCGGCCAGGTGCTCGCGGACCAGGTGCCCGAGGTCCAGGGGTTGCCAATTCTGTCGCGCCAGTTCCGGCTCCACTCGGGCCATGGTGAGCAACTGGTGCACCACCCGGGTCAGGCGGTCGACGCCCACCGTGAGGAAGCGCAGGGCCTCGGCGCGTTGCTCGTCGCTGCTGGCCTCCAGGGCGTTCTGCGCATGCAGGCGCAGTACCGCCAGCGGGGTGCGCATCTCGTGGGCGGCATCGCCGATGAAGCGCCGCTCGCGCTCGAGCATCTGCTCGATCTGTGCCAGCAGGCGGTTGATCGCTGCCTGCATGGGCTCCAGCTCTTTGGGCAGGGGCACGATCTGCAGTGGCGCCAGGGACTCGGCGTGGCGACTGCGGATCACCCGCGCCATGTTCTGTAAGGGCTGCAGGCCCCAGCCGATGGCGAGCCAGACCAGGGCCGCGAGGATCAGGATGCCGATCAGGTTTGGCCAGAGTGTGTGGCGGACGATGCGCTGTACCAGGTCCTTGCGTACATCGTCGCGTTCGCCTACCCAGATCAGCAGGCCCTGTTCGTCGTCCGGCAATACGAAGCCGCGCCACTGATAGCTGTCCAGCTTGATGTCGTGGAAACCGGTTCGTTGCGGTGCGTGGTCGAAGGGGGGAGCACTGGGCGATCGCACCAGGCTGCGGCCGTCCTTGCCCCACACCTGGAAGGCCAGTTTGCTTTCGTAGGGGTGGCCAACCTTGTGCGGGCCGGCACTGCTAAGGGCTTCATTGAAGGCGCGATACAGCTCGTCTCGCCCGGTGCTGGCCAGCGGCATGTGCATCACGCCCAGCAGCAGACGTGCGTTCTGCGCCAGGTGGGCGTCGTAGATTTCTTCCACTTCGTGGCTGCTGTCGCGGTAGTTGAGGTAGACGATGAGCAAGGTGCCGAGCAGCAGGAGCACCATTACCAGCCAGAGGGTGCGTCGACGCAACGAGGTCATGGGCGCGCATCCACCAGGTAGCCGATTCCCCGCACGGTGCGGATGAGGTCGCTGGAGAGCTTCTTGCGCAGGTGGTGGATATGCACTTCCAGGGTGTTGCTTTCGGCTTCCTCGTCCCAGCCGTAGAGCGTCTGCACCAGGCGTTCACGGGTGAGCACCTTGCCCGGCTGTGAGAGCAGTTCGTGGAGCAACTGGTATTCCTTGGGGGTCAGCGGCACTGGGCTGCCCAGGTAGCTGACCTGCTGGCTGGCCGGGTCGAGCACCACGCCGGCGTGTTCGATCAGCACCTGCGGCCGCCCGGCGCTGCGGCGCAGCAGGGCGCGCAGGCGGGCCTTGAGTTCATTGAGGTCGAAGGGTTTGACGAGGTAGTCGTCGGCTCCGGCGTCCAGGCCGATGATGCGGTCGTCGGTGGCGTCGCGCGCGGTGAGCACCAGCACTGGCAAGGTGGAGCCGCTGGCCCGCAACTGTTGCAACACCTGCACGCCGTCCAGCCTTGGCAACCCGAGGTCGAGGATCGCCAGATCGAATTCTTCGGTCTGCAGGGCATGCAGTGCGCCGACGCCGTCAGTCAGCCAGTCGATGGTGTAGCCCTCCTGGCGCAGGCCGGCGCGCACGCCGGCCCCCAGGGCGTTGTCGTCTTCGACGAGAAGCAGTCGCATGGACGTCCTTAGTGATTGCCGATTGCCTGCAGTAAAGCATCGATTTCCTGGCGGCGGCCCTGGTCGGCGAGCTCGCGTCCGGGGCGCGGGGCGGCGGCCTTGGCCTTGAGCAGAACCTCGCGGGCCTGTTCCGGGTGGCCCTGGCGGTACAGGTGATCGCCCCAGAAATACAGACTGTCGATGCCTGACGGATTGATCTCCAGGGCCTTGCGCAGCAATTGGTCGGCCTTGTCTTCGTCACCGAAGCTGACGGGCCAGCCGGGTACCCGGTCGTACAGCGCGCCAAGGCTGGTGTAGGCCGAGCCCTGCAGTGCCTGCGGGTCGAGCTGGATGGCACGCTCAAGCGCGGCGCGGGCATCCTTGACCTTGCCCAGCGCGCCTAGGCCGCCTTCGGCTCCGGCCCAACTGCTGGTGACGATGCCGTGCCAGATCCAGGCTTCGGCGGCCTGCGGGGTGCTGTGGGTGAATGCATTGCTCTGGGCTGCGAGCTTCTGGAATTCGGCGGCGCGCTGCTTTTCCGGCACCTGGTACTGGATCTGTGCCCAGCGCTGCTGGATGTCGGCCAGGCGCTGGCTGCCGCTGGCGTCCAGGGCCCAGGCCGGGATGCTGAGGGTCAGGAACAGGCCGACGGCGCAGAAGAGCTTGTTCATCATGGATGGTCCTTACTGTGGTGGGCGGTGCTGAAGCGGCGGATGATCGGCAGTTGCTTGTGCAGGGCGCGGTCCACTACGCCCGGAAGCATGCCGTTGAGGCGGACGAAGAACTTCTCCGGCCAGCCCAGGTAGACCTCGCTGAGGTCCTTTTCGATGGCGGCGATCACCGCCCCGGCTACCTGTTCGGGCTCGTCTACCCCCACTTTGAGTTCGGCGTTGAGGGCCATCGCGGCCTGGCTGTTCATGCGGGTGCGGGTGGCGCGTGGTGCGACGTACAGGACATTCACCGGGGTATCCGCCAGTTCCCGGCGCAGGGCCTCGGAGAATCCCCGCAGGGCGAACTTGCTGGCGCAGTACACGGCGTAGCCGGGGTAGCCGATGGAGCCGTAGATGGACCCGACGTTGACCACCAGGGCATGGCTCTGCTGGCGCAACAGCGGCAGCAGGGCACGGGTCAACTGCAGGGTGGCGGTGACATTGAGGGCAAGCATGCCCTCGATCTGGCTGTCGTCCACCTGTTCCAGCATGGCGAAACTGTTCACCCCGGCGGCGTTCACCAGGACATTGATGCCGCCCATGCTGCGTGCGTCGTCCAGGACCCGCTGACGGCCTTGCGGCTCGCGCAGGTCGGCGCCGGTCCAGGCGAGCTGCTGCGCAAAGCGCTTGCGCAATGCCGCCAGGGACTCCTGGTGGCGGCTCACGGCCAATACCTGGGCACCTCGTGCGCAGAGTTGTTCGACCAGGGCCAGGCCGATGCCGCCGCTGGCGCCGGTGATGAGCACGCGGCAGTCAGTGAGGCGCATGACTCACCTCATTGGCACGGGGCAGGCCGCGGAACATCTCGGCGTAGAGCAGGTAGACCAACTTGGCGGCATGGATCACGGCCTGTTTGTCTTCTTCGTCTTCCAGGCGGTCCATCAGGCGGCGGTAGGTCGCCATGTGGTCCTGGTCGAGGACGCCGTGGGACGACAGGTAGCTGAAGGCGTCCGACGGCAGGCCGAGGCTCTCGCGGATGGTATCGGCTGCCTGGGTGGCCAATGCGATGCTGGTGCCTTCCAGTACGTTGACCATGCCGAAGAGTCCCACCGGATTGCCGCGGGCGATCTGGTCGTAGAGGAAGGCCACCATCAGCTCGATGGCAAGCGAGGGGCGGCTGCGGCTGACGGCTTCGGCATCACCGCCGCAGGCCGCGATGTCATTGAGAATCCAGCGCTCGTGGCCGTACTCCTCTTCGATGTACTCGCAGACGGCGCCACGGAGCCATTCCAGGCGCGAGGGCAGGCGAGCGCCACAGGCCATCATCAGCGGCACGGTGTGGCGCACATGGTGGTAGGCCTGGCCGAGAAAGGCGCGGTAGCCGTCCAGGCTGACCTGGCCGGCCAGGGCCTCGCGTATCACCGGGACGCTGAACAGCGCCTCGCGTTCACGGGCGGTGGCGGCTTGCAGTTGGTCGAAGAAACTCATGGTTTAACCTCATTCTCGAGTTCAAGCAGGGTGCCGCGATAGCGCGCGAGTATGGCCTCGCGGCGCAGGCGGCCATTGGTGGTGAGCAGCCCGTCGGCGGCGCTTAAGGGGGTTTCCAGACGATGCCATGCCCTGATCCGTGCGTAGTCGGGCAACTCGGCGTTGGCACCGGCCACGGCATCGGCGAGGGTTTGCGCATCGCATTGCGGGTCCAGTGGCCAGAGCAGGGCAAGGTTGCCGGGCAGCCCTTCGCCATGAACGAACGCCTGGGCGATCACGCCGCGCTGGGTGAGTTCGGCTTCCACCCACTCCGGGTTCACATTGCGACCGAAGCTGGTGATGAACTGATGTTTCTTGCGGCCCTTGAGGTGCAGATAGCCGTCGACATCCAACTCGCCCAGGTCGCCGGTGGGCCACCAGTCGCCGGTGAACGGAGGTTCTCCCAGGTAGCCGAGCAGGGCGGAGCCGCTGACTTCCACTTCACCGTCGTCTGCCAGGCGGATCCGTACATGGGGCAGGGACTGGCCGACGCTGCCCGGCCGGTTGGCGCCGGGGCGGTTCAGGCAGACCACGGACGCGCATTCGGAAAGGCCGTAGCCTTCGAATACCGGCAGGCCGACCTTGGCCGCACGGGTCAGCAGGTCCTTCGATACTCGCGCGCCGCCTACCGCTACGAAACGGAACTGCACGGCGCTGAGGAGTCCACGCTCAATGGCGGTGACCAGGCCCAGCAGCAACTGCGGGACCAGGATCAGGCTCTGTGCGCCGCTGAGGGCGACGCTGGCCAACAACTTTTGCCAGTCCACACCGCTGGCTCCCTGGATGCCCATCTGCCGCTGCGGCAGCAGGGTCACGCAGGCGCCAGCCAGCAGCGCGGCGTAGAGGCCGAGGTTCTCCAGCAGCACGGCCATCGGCAGTACCGCCAGGTAATGGGCCGGTGCCGTGGGACGGCTGGCCGTCTCCAGTTCATGGGCGACCCGCAGCAGGGCGTCCGCCCCCAGGCACACGCCCTTGGGCTGGCCGGTGGTACCTGAGGTGTAGGTGACCTTGGCGGTGCCGGCAGGCAGGGCGGCGCGGCGGCTGCCGGACCTGCGCCAGAAGGTGCCGTCGGCCTGGAATCCTGCACTTTCCAGTTCGTTGGTGAAGTTAGCGTCGACCACCGCCAGGCCGACCTGGCATTGCTCCAGGCAGTGGGTGCGCTGGGCGGGGCTGAAGAAGGGCGGCAGGATCAGGCAGGGGCGTCCGCTGAGCAGGGCGGCCAGGTCCCAAAGCAATGCCTCGGGGCCATTGTCCAGGCCGAGGGCGAGCACGCCTTCGGGTTCGGCGCGAAGCAGGGCTTCGCGCTGTTCCACTTCGGCCAGCAATTGAGCATAGGTGTAGCGCCGGGTGTCGCCGCGCAGGGCCAGGGGCTGCGGCAGGTGGTTGGCGTAGCCGTGGAGGATCGCCCGCAAGTTCTCAGGCTGCATGGTGGGCCGCTCCCTCTGCCTCAGGAAAATCCAGGCGCGTGATGATCCCGCTGCGCTGCAATTGTTCGAAGCCGTGGCGGATGTTGCCGGTGAACACTTGGGGTTTCTGCTCGTAGTAGGTGCCCCATTGCTCCTGCTCTTGCCCGTTGAGGCGGTTGGGGTCCGCCTCGCCCAGGCGCAAGGGCTCCAGACCGAGGCGGCGGAAGCTGTTGATCAGGCTCGGCGCACCGGTGAACACCACCCATTCCAGGCCGCGCAGGTTCAGCAGCCAGGTCACGGCGACGATGATCAGCCGCGCATTGCCGGCGTTGATCGAGGCCAGGTTGCCCACTTCCACCACCTGCTCGCGTGTCACCGGGTGGGGTGCCAGGCGGGAGATGAGCGATTCCGCCGGTCCTTCCAGGTACTGCTCGAGGAACAGTGATCCATGCTCGGCGAGGCGAATGCCGGCCACGGCGCTGAGCGCTCCGTGGTAGTTGCGCATGCTCAGCAGCTCCGGCATGAACTGGCGGATGTCCGCACCATGGGCGCTGAGGAATCGGCGATGGACGAAGTCCTCCACCTGGCTGCGTCCGGAGTCACCGGCCAACAGCAGGGACAGGGACTGTTGCTGCGACTTGTGACCGAAACGAAATGGGAACAGGGAGTTCCACTCGGCGCTGTTCATCGTTGCCCTCCAGGCGTTTGGCGTATGGAGGGCAGTATCTGTGGGAAGTCTTAAGGGACCCTGAAGGCGCGGCCATGAATTCACACGACGCGGGTTGCTGGAAAGTTCAGTGAGGCCACCGCTCTCGCAGTACCGTGCTAGCCGGATGAGCCGCACGCTGCCATTTTCTGGCCGTTCCCGCCGCGCTCCTTCACGTGGTACATGGCCGTGTCCGCTGCTGTCAGGAGCTCATCCGGGCTGCGGCCATGATCGGGGTAACGTGCCAGGCCTATGCTGGCGCTGATGGTGCAGGTCTGTCCGTCGATTCGATAAGGACGGGCAATGCGTCGCACCAGGCTCTTTGCCATGGCGTCCAGGTCCGAAGACTGGTGGGGCGTCGTCAGCACCACTACGAACTCATCGCCACTCAGGCGGGCAACCAGGTCGCCCCTGCGGACGCCGCCAAGCAGACGACCGGCGACGGCGACCAGCAGTTTGTCGCCATAGGCGTGGCCGAAGACATCGTTGACCGGTTTGAACTTGTCCAGGTCGATGAACATCAGGGCAAGCGGAACGCCATTCTGATCAGACGCCTGCATCGCTTGCTGCAGGCGCTCGAAGAGCAGGCGCCGGTTGGGAAGTCGGGTCAGGGGATCGTGTTCGGCTTCAAAGCGTACGCGTGATCGTTCCTGGTCGGTTTGAGTGAAACTGTGCTGAATGGCCAGCAACTGGCTGACCCGGCCCTGGTCGTCAAGCAGCGGAGTGATGACCTGGTTGACCCGGTAGAGGCTGCCGTCCCTGGCACGCTCCAGCAACTCGCCCTGCCAGGGCTTGCCGCTCAGCACGGTGCGCCAGAGCCGGGCATAGAAATCGGGGTCTTGTTCCCCGGATTTGAGCAGCGCGGGAGTCTTGCCCAGCAACTCTGCGAGCGAGTAGCCGCTGAGCATGCAGAAGGCCGGGTTGGCCCATTCGATGCGTCCATTGCAGTCGGTGATCAGGATGGCATTGGCGGCGCCTTCCATAGCCCTGGCCAGTAGCTGCCGGTCGCACTCGTTCAATTGGGCACTCCAGCGCGGCAAGAGGTCGCACACAGCCAAGACTCTATGTGATGGATTTACGGGTTTTCTTGATCGGCATCAGGCCTGTGGCACGGCGCCATCCCCTACCTTGATCCAAGGCGGGCTGCTCGCTGGCAGCTAGAGTTTCCATCCAGGGATTCGTATGGATCGACGCAAGAGACGGTGATCGAGATGGGTACCCATATCAGCTTTCTTGGCGGTGCCGGCACGGTGACCGGCAGCAAGTACCTGCTGGAGCACGAAGGGCAGCGGGTGCTGGTGGATTGCGGCCTGTTCCAGGGCTACAAGGCACTGCGGCTGCGCAACTGGGAGCGGTTCCCGATCCGCCCGCACAGGCTGGATGCCGTGGTGCTGACCCACGCCCACCTGGACCACAGCGGCTACCTGCCTGCGTTGGTGCGGGACGGTTACGCAGGCCCCATCTATGCCTCGGAGGCCACGTGCGAACTCGTGGAAATCCTCCTGCGCGATAGCGCGCGCTTGCAGGAAGAGGAGGCCGAGTACGCCAATCGCCGAGGTTATTCCCGCCACCATCCGGCCAAGCCGCTCTATACCGAAGCCGATGCGGAACAAGCCCTGAAGCAGTTGCGCCCCTTCACCTGGCACCGTTCCTACGAGATCGCTTCGGGGGTCCGCCTGCAGTTGCGGCCGGCCGGGCACATCCTGGGGGCGGCGATGGTGGAACTGGAGGCGGGTGGTCGTCGCGTCCTTTTTTCCGGCGACCTCGGGCGTCCGGACGATCCGCTGATAGTGGCGCCGGAAGTCGTCGAGGGCGCTGATTTCCTGGTGGTGGAGTCCACCTACGGCAATCGCCAGCACCCCTCGGAGGACACTCAGCGGGTGCTGGCCGATGTCATCAATCGAACGGCGCTGCGCAAGGGGATAGTGGTCGTGCCGTCCTTCGCGGTGGGGCGGGCGCAGTTGCTGATGTACTTGCTGTATCGACTGAAACAGGACGGGATGATTCCGGACCTGCCCATCTACCTCAACAGCCCCATGGCCACCGACGTGACGACGCTCTACCAGCGCTTTCGAACCGAGCATCGTCTGAGTCGTGCAGAGTGCGAGGGCATGTGCCAGGTGGCGCGCTTCGTGCGGACGGTGGATGAAGCCAAACGCCTGGAGCAATTGCGTACGCCGGCGGTGATCATCGCCGGCAGCGGGATGGCGACCGGCGGGCGGGTGCTGCATCACCTCAAGGCGCTGGCACCTAACGCGCGCAACACCGTCCTGCTGTCCGGCTTCCAAGCGGGCGGTACCCGTGGCGCAATGATCGCTTCCGGCGCCCGCGAAGTGCGTATCCATGGTGAAGACATCCCCATCCGGGCAGAAGTGGTGATGCTGGAAAACCTCTCCGCCCATGCCGATGCCGGCGAGATCCTCGACTGGCTGCGGCCATTTTCCCGGATTCCGAAACACACCTTCGTGGTCCACGGTGAACCCGATGCCGCTGATTGCCTGCGCCGGCGCATCGGCCATGAGCTGGGCTGGTCGGTATCCGTCGCCGAGTATCGCCAGCGCGTGTCCCTGGATACGCTGGCGGGAGAGGGCGACTGACATCGACTAGCAGTGATTCGGTCACTGGCCGGTCATCTCCGAATGGCATCCTGCATGCAGGAACAGAAAGGGCACAGGACGTGCCAGGGTGCAAACTCAAGCTGCCGGCGATGGCAGCTTTTTTTTGCGCGCGATTTGCCCAGTCCGATGACCGGGGCCGGGTTCGCCGGCCGCAACCGCAACCTGCCGGAGATCGTATCCGGGCTTAGAGCTTGTAGCCGATCTGCCTCAGCAGCCCCTTGCGCCAGGCGATGTCGTCGGCACCTTCGACTCCACTCGGCGAGAAGCCGTCTACCACGCCGAGCACGCCGCGGCCCTGCTCGGTCTCGGCGACGATGACCTGTGTCGGGTTGGCGGTGGCGCAGTAGATCCGGCAGACCTCCGGTACCAGCTTCAGGCTGTTGAGCACATTGACCGGATAAAAGCCCTCGCCCAGGAAGACGATGAAGCTGTGCCCGGCGCCGATGGCGAGGGCGTTCGTGCGGGCCAGTTCGAGCATGGCCTCGTCGGTGCCGGAGCAGCGCACCAGGCATTTTCCCGAGGCTTCGCAGAAGGCCAGCCCGAAGCGGATTCCGGGCACGGCGCCCACCAGGGTTTCGTGGATGTCTTCGACGGACTTGATGAAGTGGGTCTGGCCAAAGATGAAATTGATCGACTCCGGCTTGTCGATGCTGACACTGATGAGTTGCATGTGTGCGCCTCCAACCCCCATGGAACAAGCATAGTCAGGGGGCTGGCAGCGGCGCCGCCGGCTTGCAGTCAGCCAAGGCGGCAGGTGCCCATTCAGCATAAAAAAACCCGGCGGATGCCGGGTTTCTTGCTGGAAATAGCCGCTTATTCGGTGCTCAGCACGCCACGGCGGATCTGGTCGCGCTCGATGGATTCGAACAGGGCCTTGAAGTTGCCCTCGCCGAAACCGTCGTCACCCTTGCGCTGGATGAATTCGAAGAACACCGGGCCCATCAGGGTTTCCGAGAATATCTGCAGCAAGAGGCGTTTGCTGCCGTCTTCGGTGGTGCCGTCCAGCAGAATGCCGCGCGACTGCAACTCGCCTTCCGGCTCGCCATGGTTCGGCAGGCGGCCCTGGAGCATTTCGTAGTAGGTGGCCGGTGGTGCAGTCATGAAGCGCATGCCCAGGGATTTGAGTTCGTCCCAGGTCTTGACCAGATCGTCGGTGAAGAAGGCGACGTGCTGGATGCCTTCACCGTTGAACTGCATCAGGAACTCTTCGATCTGCCCGGCGCCCTTGGAGGATTCTTCGTTCAGCGGGATGCGGATCATGCCATCCGGTGCCGTCATGGCCTTCGAGGTCAGGCCGGTGTACTCGCCCTTGATGTCGAAGTAGCGGATCTCGCGGAAGTTGAACAGCTTCTCGTAGAAGTCCGCCCAGTAGGCCATGCGGCCGCGGTACACGTTGTGGGTCAGGTGGTCGATGATCTTCAGGCCTGCACCCTTCGGGTGGCGGTCGACGCCCTCGATGAACTCGAAGTCGATGTCGTAGATCGAGGAGCCTTCGCCGAAACGGTCGATCAGGTACAGCGGCGCGCCGCCGATGCCCTTGATCGCCGGCAGGCGCAGTTCCATCGGTCCGGTGGGGATCTCGATGGGCTGGGCGCCCAGTTCCAGGGCGCGGGCGTAGGCCTGGTGAGCGTTCTTCACGCGGAACGCCATACCGCAGACGGATGGGCCGTGCTCGGCAGCGAAATAGGCGGCCAGGCTCCTGGGCTCGTTGTTCAGGATCAGGTTGATCTCGCCCTGGCGATACAGGTGCACGTCCTTGGAGCGGTGGGTGGCGACCTTAGTGAAGCCCATCATGGCGAAGATGGGTTCCAGCGTGTTGGGGGTGGGCGAGGCGAACTCGATGAATTCAAAGCCCATCAGGCCCATGGGGTTTTCGAAGATGTCAGCCATTTTTTGGCACCTCAAGCATTTGATTGGAAGTATGGGTCAATGCGAGGTGGCAACTGGTGGCGCGCAGGAAATTCCGCGTACGCTGCGGGCGAGGTAGTCGCCGATGGTGACTTTGAATCCGAGGCTTTTCATAGAGGGGGCCTCAGGCCGGTTTGTCGGCTTGTTGGTCGGGGTGCGCCTGGATGAACGCCGGATGCTCGAGGGCGAGGCATTCGACCCGGGCGATCTTCGGATAGTGTGACAGGTCCAGCTCGAAGCGGCGGGCGGCGTAGACCTGCGGTAGCAGGTAGACGTCGGCCAGGCCCGGTTCACCGAAGCAGAAACCTTCCTCGCCAATCAGCGCTTCGATCGCGTTGAAGCCCTCTGCGATCCAGTGACGAATCCAGTTCATCACCTCCACTTCCTCCACCTTCAGGCCACGCAGGCGATTGAGCACGGTCACGTTGTGCAGCGGGTGGATATCGCAGCCGATGATGGCCGCTACCGCGCGCTGGCGCGCACGTGCTTCCAGGTCCTGGGGCAGGAGTGCCGGTTGGGGAAAGCGTTCTTCGAGGTATTCGATGATCGCAGGGGACTGGATCAGTACCTGGCCGTTGTCGGTGCGCAGGCTGGGCACGCGGCCCTGGGGATTGATCGACTTGTATTCGGGGGTGTGTTGCTGGCCGCCGTCCTGGATCAGGTTCACCGGGATATTCCGGGCGTCCAGCCCCTTCAGCGCCAGGACAATGCGCACCCGGTAGGAGGAGGTGGAGCGGTAATAGGTGTAGAGGTCCATGGCAATCGCTCGGCGGCAGGCGCTCCGGTGCGAGGTCCGGAAGCCAGCATTGTTATTTTCGTAATCAATTTACACTTTGCGTAATTTGCGGGCTTGGGGCGGGACTGTCAAGGGTTGGGAGGGAGCGGGCGGAGCGTGTAGGGGCGAACTTATTGGCTATGTCTGCATGACGTGTTGCAGGCAGCTGTATTGCCCGTAGGAGCTGGCTTGCCAGCGAATGGCGGCGTTTAGCTGGCAAGCCA